>JAUNBY010000046.1:0-5090 GCA_030526935.1 Clostridia bacterium | reverse complement strand
GTCGCGGTTGCTCATGCCGCGGCGGAGCTTACAAAGAGGGGGTTTATGAAGAGGGGTTCTGCTCGTATCGGTCGAAGCGCTTGCTTTCCTCGTCCGACAATGAGATTATACCAATTAGTTGTGAGCAAGATATGTCCAAAAAGTGAATAAAACAATTTATTTTGGGGTTTTTGCGATTAGGAGCGGATTATTGAGGTTAGAGGGATGGATTACCACGCAACTTGGCGTGTTTTTCTCACGCCAGGTCGCGAGGCATATCGTTTTTCTCCGAATAATACAGCCGCAAAGCGCCTGAGCGGGTCACCTTTTCCTCCGCCTCGACCTTGCCAGCCGCGATTTTTCATTGCTGCCGGCGACCTTTTCGCCTTTGAGGGCGAGCATCTGGTCGCGGAGTTTCGCGGCTTTTTCAAAGTCGAGTTCTCCCGCCGCCGCGAGCATCTGCTCTTCAAGCCTGTCGATGGCCATTGTGCGCTCCGTCTCGTCCATTTTGACGCCGGAATTCGCGTCCACCTCGCGCGTGACCTCCATGAGTTCGCGCACGGCGGTTCTTACGCTCTTGGGCGTTATGCCGTTTTTGAGGTTGTATTCCATCTGTATGCCCCGGCGACGGTTGGTTTCGTCTATGGCGCGGCGCATTGAATCGGTTATGGTGTCGGCGTACATAATAACGCGCCCATCGACGTTTCTGGCCGCCCGGCCAACGGTCTGCACGAGGCTCGTCTCGCTTCGCAAAAAGCCTTCCTTGTCCGCGTCGAGTATAGCGACAAGTTGTACCTCTGGAAGGTCGAGACCTTCCCTCAACAGGTTTATTCCGACCAGCACGTCAAACTCGCCAAGCCTGAGCGAACGCAGCAACTTCATGCGCTCCATGGTCTCTATGTCCGAATGAAGGTATTCTACGCGAACGTCCATCTCGCGAAGGTAGTCCGTAAGGCTCTCGGCCATGCGCTTGGTCAGCGTCGTAACCAGCACCCTTCCGCCCTTTTCGGCGACCTGACGCGCTTCGCCGAGCAAATCGTCAACCTGCCCCTGAGCGGGACGGACGATTATCTCGGGATCTATAAGACCCGTGGGCCTTATTATCTGCTCTACGACCTGATTAGCCCGTTCGAGTTCGTAAGGTCCCGGCGTCGCGGACACGTATATGGTCTGGCCTATGCGGGACTCGAATTCGTAGAATTTGAGGGGCCTGTTGTCAAAGGCCGAGGGAAGTCTGAAGCCGTATTCCACGAGCGACTTTTTTCTCGCGTAATCGCCGTTGTACATTCCGCGTATCTGCGGAACCGTGACGTGCGCCTCGTCTATGAAGGTTATGAAGTCCCCCGGGAAATAGTCGAGAAGCGTAAACGGCGCGTCGCCCGGCTTGCGCCCGTCGAAATAGCGCGAGTAGTTCTCGATGCCCGTGCAATAGCCTATCTCGCGCATCATCTCTATGTCGTAGCGCGTCCTCTGTTCGAGCCTCTGCGCCTCGAGAAGCCTGCCGTCGTCCTGAAAGAGTTTTACCTGCTCCGCCAAATCCCTTTCGATATTGTCTATGCAGTCGTTCAGTTTGTCTTTCGATGTCACGTAATGAGACGCCGGAAACACTATAACGTGGTTCATATGTCTCAATGGCGCGCCCGTCGTCGTGGATATTTCCGTTATTCTCTCTATCTCGTCGCCGAAAAACTCTATGCGAAGCGCCTGCTCGTTGTACGCGGCGGGGATTATCTCAACGACGTCCCCTCTTACCCTGAATGTTCCGCGCTCGAATTCAAAATCGTTGCGGCTGAACTGTATGTCGATGAGCGAGCGTATAAGCCCGTCGCGATCCATGGGCTGACCTTCCCTTATGGAGACCGACTGCCCCGTATATTC
Source organism: Clostridia bacterium (assembly GCA_030526935.1). Lineage (GTDB taxonomy): Bacteria > Bacillota > Clostridia > Christensenellales > Aristaeellaceae > JAUNBY01. Next base: position 3,233 of record JAUNBY010000046.1, on the reverse strand, counting down.
TTCCGGGTCTCCCATGCCGTATATGCAGCTGACCGACGCCACGATTATGACGTCGCGCCGCTCGGAGAGCCAGGACGTCGCGGAGTGGCGCATTCTGTCTATCTCCTCGTTTATCGAGGAATCCTTTTCAATGAACGTATCGGTCGAGGCGATGTAGGCTTCCGGCTGGTAGTAATCGTAATAACTGACGAAATAGCCCACGGCGCTTTCCGGGAAAAAGTCCTTGAATTCCGCCGCCAACTGCGCGGCGAGGGTCTTGTTGTGCGCTATGACGAGGGCGGGCTTTTGCGCATTTTTAATTATATTGGCCATGGTGAACGTCTTGCCCGAGCCGGTCACGCCCAGAAGAACCTGATGTTTAAGCCCCTGTTCAAGGCCGTCCGACAGCTTTTCTATGGCTGAGGGCTGGTCTCCCCGGGGTTGATAATTCGAATGCAGCTCAAACATAATTCCACCTCGTTTCTCGAAAAATAGTATATCACGAAGCGCTGTACAAACGTGCAAAAATAGTGTAAAATAGTAGCATAACGCTGCGGGAGGTTGCACGATGATAAATCGAGTCCTTACATCATCCATGATGCGCGAGGCGGAAGCAAAGTACATGTCGGATAACGGCGTGACGGAAATCGAACTGGTCAATCGCGCCGCGCGACACGTCGCGGATCTCCTTATGAGAGTAGTACCTGATAAGGTCGCGGCTTTTGCCTGCGGCTCGGGGGGCAACGGTTCGGACGGGTTTACCGCCGCGCGGATGTACGCCGAAGACGGGGGACGTTCGATAATCATACTCGCGCGCGATGAGTCCGCCCTTTCGCCCGACGCGAGGATATGTTTTGAAAAAGCCGTATCCACGCCTGGCGTCGAGGTGGTCAAGGATATGGACTTCACCCCCGATTGCTGGGTTGACGCGATGTTCGGCATCGGTCTTAAGCGCCCCATGTCCGATCTTCCGCTTCTAATCGCTCGGAGGATGAACGAGGATCGCGCGAAGGGCGTGCCGGTCATAGCCGTCGATATACCTTCCGGGCTTTCGTCGGATAGCGGAATGCCCCTTGGGGAGTGCGTCAACGCGTCTCACACCGTCACGTTTCAGTTCGAGAAGCCGGGGCATTTGCTTGGAATCGGCCCCGACGTATGCGGGGAAACGATTGTGGGTTGTATAGGCATACCCGATGAATACATCCCCGCGCGCGCCCTGTTCCATCCGGATGTCGAATCGGCTCGCCGCGCCCTCAAGCCGCGTCCAAGGCTTAGCCATAAGGGTACGTTCGGGCATGTTCTAATAATCGCGGGTTCCCTCGGCATGGCGGGAGCGGCTGTAATGTCGGCGATGGCGGCTCTCAGAAGCGGCGCGGGACTTGTGACGGTCGCCTGCCCCCGATCCATAGTCCCGGCGATACAGGCGGCTGAACCGTGCGCCATGTGCATACCGCTCCCGGAGAGCGACGGGGTGATTTCGGATGAAGCGCTGCCGGTAATTGCCGAGGCTCTGAACGGCAAAAGCGCCGTCGCCATAGGTCCCGGGCTTTCGACGCGCGTCCCGTGGCAGATCGTAAGCACGGTGCTCCTGAGCGGAGTTAAGGCGATCATAGACGCCGACGCTATCAATATAATTTCGTCGCACAGCCAGTTAAAACCGCTGTTGCGCCCTCATCACATAATAACGCCTCATCCCGGAGAGGCGGCGAGGCTTCTCGGGGAAAGCGTCGACAACGCGCTGAAATGCGCGAACGCGCTGGCGCAAATGGGCGCGACGGTGATATTGAAGGGCGCGGCGTCGATAATCATGGGAGAAAGCGCGTATATAAGCACCACCGGCTGCGCGGGGCTTGCCAAAGGAGGCTCGGGAGACGTATTGACGGGAATGGTCGCGTCGCTTCTGGCGCAAGGGTATTCGCCTGCCGACGCGGGATGGATAGCCGATACCTTCCACGGCTATCTGGGAGAGATAACGGCGTCTGGAATCGGCCAGACAGCCATGACCAGCCGCGACCTCATAGACAATATGAAAAGGCTCTGGGGCGATGGAGCTTTATAACAGGGCGCAAACATGCCTTCCTTCTTACGCGCGGCTTAAATTCGACAGGGGAGAGGGGATGTTTATAACCAGGCTCAATCCGGAGGATGTGCCGGTGGCGGTTAAAAAGCTTGTGAAAAATGGCTTTTTAGCGACAGTTAAGAATGAAATGTTGACCGTCGCCCCTTCATACGCTATAATAGAGGAGGCAGCCGCACAGAATTTATCGGACGTGGACGACCATCTGTATAAATCGTTGTCAATTCTCGCGGGGCGGGATATATGCGAGGGCGAAAGGTCGCTGTTTATAGCGGCGTGTAAATGGCCGCTGTATTCCACGGAGGCAATCGAAAAACAACTCAGGCGTCAGGCGGCCGTATGCATGAGAAACAAATGCGGCGGACTGCTTCACGCGATAAGGCTGATAATTTTGACCAGGAGGTAGCTCTATGAAAATAAAATGGATGGGACACTCATGTTTTCTCATAACCGCACAGGACGGAAGAACGCTTCTGACCGACCCGTTCGACGCCACGGTCGGATACACATTGCCCGGCGTTCCCGCTAATATAGTAACCTGCTCTCACAACCATTTCGACCATCACGCGGTTGAGCTTTTGCCAAATGGCTATACCGTGATAGACGACGTGGGCATCCACCATAGCCAGGGCTTCGTTGTTGACGGAATAATGAGCTATCACGATGACAAGCAGGGTTCGCTGCGAGGCGCGAATATAATCTACCGCGTAGAGATAGACGGACTTGTGCTCGTGCATATGGGCGATATAGGCCATCCCGTTTCTCAATCGGTGCTTGAAATGCTGGGAGACGTGGACGTTTTAATGATACCCGTCGGCGGCGTGTTTACAATAAATGCGGACACCGCCGCCGAAGAGGTGAACAGGATAAAACCCAAGCTCACCATACCTATGCACTTTCAGACAAAACACCTCAATTTCCAGCTCGACGATGAAAAAGCCTTTTTAAGGCATTTTGAACACGAATACATCGGCGTAAACGAAATTGAGTTGACGCGGGACAATATCGCTTCGTTCCCGCCCGTGATCGTAATGGCATATGAGGAGCGGACCCAGGGATAAACTTTCGTCGCGACGACTGATGCGACGGGATTAACTGTGAACGCGGCTAACGCCGCGTTGCTGCTTTTGAGGGTATAAATTGCGGCTTGCGATATACGCTGCAGATAATCCGACGG
>JAUNBY010000484.1 GCA_030526935.1 Clostridia bacterium | reverse complement strand
ACGTAGATTTTGAGGTTCGGGGTTCCGCCTTTTTTGGGGATGACGCCGTCCCGGAAGGAGATTCGCACTTCGCCGTCGCCCAGGTATTCGGCGGCGAATTTTGCGCTGTCGGTCGTTACGGAATCGATGGTTCCGGCGTAGTTGATTCGCAGCGTCGCGAATGACAGCGGGTCGTTCGCGAACAGCCGGACGGTATCGGTTGACAGTTCAGGTTTTGGAACCTTGCGGGTTATCGGGGCGTTCACCGTCGCGGTCTTCGTCCAGCCCTCGAACGACACCTCGAGCGTCAGCTTCTTGTTCTTTTTGAACGCGCCCGTCAGCATGGCCGCGCCCGTTTCAGGATCGACGTCGAGCCAGGCGGGGGACGCGGTTATGGTGTAGCTCAATACGTCGGCGCCGGTCAGGGTCAGTTTGCCGGTATCGCCATCTAGGACGACCGACGCTTTGACGTTGGGCAGCGCCTTGTCAGGTACGAGGTTCAGCTTCTTCGTCCTTATAACGTTGCCGTTCGAGAGGGTTATGTCTATTGCGCTCGAGCGCTTCTTCGCCCCCGCGTCAGCCGTTACGATATAACTGCGGTCGTCGATTACGCTGATAGTGTATTCGCTCGCGGCTTTCGCGTTTACGAACTTCACGCCCGTCACGCTCCCTGCGGGTTCCGTCGCCTGTTTGCCAGGCGTGGTAAGCGAGATTTCGAGCGCAGCTCCATGTGTGCTATATATCGGAACCTTGAGCTTTTTGACGCCGAGCACGGCCTCTACCACGTCATCGAGAGAACCTGTAACCTCTACGCGACAGGCGGCGAACCTGTCACCCATCCTCACCGTCACCATGGCGTTTCCGGGCGATATGGCGCTTACGACTCCCGAGGAATCGACCGTCACGCAGTCGCTTGAGGACTCCCATCTCGCGCCGCCTATCGCGGAGGCGGTGAGGTTCGCGGTTTGACCGGCTTCGAGAAGTATGTACCGCGCCACGAGCATCGAAAGGTTCTCCGCGTGGTCGTAGCTGTCGGGGACTATCAGGTACTCGCCTCCCCGCTCGAGGGGTATGCCAGCGTAGCCATTCACGTCGATGGGGTAGCAGCCGACGTAGTTCAGCGCGCCGCCTTCGCAGACGTACACGTTCGCCGACATGGAGGCGTATTTCTCGCCCAAGAACATTCCCATAAGCGCGAGAAGGTTAAATTCGTCCTTTTCGGTGGTCGAAAGCTGAAAGCTCGGCAGATTTCCTGTAAGCTGCTCGATTATTTCCCGGGGTATGGTGTTCGCGTCGATGGACGCGCCCGCGATAAACCCGCCGGACGGGTCCAGTACGCCGTCGGGGGTGACGGTTATGGTGAGATTTTCGTTGATTACCAGCACGAGTGTGACGCCTTTATCCGCCATGGCCTCAAGCAGCGACGCGGGAAGCCGCGTGTCGTTGACGATCTCTATGGCCAGCGTATCGCCCGCAGACGCCGCGTTTATCTCGTCGAGTATGTCGTTTTGATCGGCGGCGACCACGACGGACGCGCTCCTTGAGGCAAACGCCGTGCCAGTCGCGCTCAGGCGCACGTAATGCGCGCCCCTCATGAGTCCGGTCACTTCATTCCCGGCGCAGGGCGTCCACGCCTCGTCGGACGCGCGCCTGTATTCCATGGACGGGCTTACGCCGGTAATGCGCTTGACGCCGCCCGCAACGCCCGAGGGCGCCGCCGGCCTGTCGGGAAGCTCAAAGCTTTCCCTCGCGCCCGTAGACGTCTGGCAATAGAGAATGCCGCCTATATATTCGGAAATCGAGCCGCCGTCAGCTATGGCTCTTCCGCCGGTCGGGGCGTCGTATACCTCGCATTCGGCCTGTTCATAGTATATGGTTTCGGCGGCAAAGTCGAGGGTTATCGCGCTTTCCAGCGCGACAATCACCTTTGCCATTTCGGATGCGAAAGCCGCATCGGTCGCCTTAATCCTCACGAAATAGACGCCCGTGGCGTTGACATTCGTCCGCGTCCCTTCGGGGCAGTCCGTCCACGCGTCTTTATTGGACGGCCTGTACTCCATGCGCGGGCCGGTCGATATTATGCTGAAAACGCCGCCCGCGACTTCAGGCTCGGGAGCGCGAGAGGGAAGTTCAAGCGCGTGGCGCTTCGTTCCGTTTTTATTGGCGTAGTAGATTGCCTTGCCGATATGCTCGGTTATGGACGCGGTGTTTTCTATAGTCTCGTCCCCGGTTTCGGAGGTATAGACGCTGTATTGTTCGGCGTCGTAGCGGATGGT
>JAUNBY010000483.1 GCA_030526935.1 Clostridia bacterium | reverse complement strand
AACGCGCGAACTCCTTACAAAAAACACGAAGGCGGGTGGGGAAAATGCACATGTCGAGGATGGTCGAATCCGCGTCGCACATTAAGAACACGAGGTCGCTCGTCAAATGCGCGATGCTGCTTGCGATACAGGTGGTATTAAACGCGACGGTGAGCATATATGTAACGCAGAACATACGCATATCGTTCGGATTTTTGGTCGTCGCCTCTACCGCCGCAATGTTCGGCCCCGTTCCGGCGATGCTCAACGCGGCGGCGGCGGACGTCATAGGCGTGATAATCAAGCCCGCCGGCCCCTATTTTCCGGGCTTTACGCTCTCGGCGATACTGGGCGCGCTGATTTACGGCGTAGCCTTTTACGGCAGGGACATAAAGGTTTCGACGGTGCTTATCGCGAAATTGGCCGTGGACGTGCTGGTAAACCTTGCGCTCAATTCGCTGTGGCTTCAGATGCTCTACGGCACGGCGTTTTTCGCCGCTCTTCCGGCGCGCGCCGTCAAAAACCTGCTTCAGTATCCCATCGACGTGGCGCTTTTGTTCCCGGTGCTGCTTGCGGTTCGCAGGTACGCCGGCGCGCGAAGATAGCGCGCCGCCAAGGAGCCGGCCGGGGCATAACATATGTGCTCCGGCTTTATTTAGCTCGTGTTATTCCTGTTACAAACGTTTCTGAAGGCACATATTTACACGACGCGGAAAAAGCCGAACGAAATCAATTTCTCCGGAGTTTTAATTTACTGATTGCCCGGTAACTGAATGTGTAACTCGTATAAAACACGAAACGGCGTCGAAAGTAGCTCTCTAACTCAACTTTTTTAAACGCTCCAAAAATCGGGCGTCGGAGGAAAAAATTTGAAAAAAATCCTGTTTCAGCCAAAATTCTTGGAAAAAGAAGGGAAATGTAACCACGCAGGTAACCTTGACGTGGTAAAATATCCCCGTAAGGTGAGCCAAGGAATGTTTTTACGCTCGAGAGAGCCTGTATATTAGCAAGGCGAGCGATAAAGAAAGGGGTATGACTATGAAGTCGATAATGAGAATAGCAGCCGTGTTGATGCTGATAGCGATGATGACGGTCTCGACCGCGACTGTCGCTTCCGCCGCCGGAGGAAATAAAAACACCGTCGCGACGGGCACTATCAGGAACAAGGTCAAAAAGCCGGTGAAGATCCGCAAGAAGGCGAACTCCAAGTCCGCCGTCGTAGGCGAGGTCTCCAAAGGCACGACCTTCAGAATAGTCGCCGTCAAGGGCAAGTGGTATAAGGTCGAAGTCGATTCGATCACGGGCTTTATCGCGAAGAAGAAAGTGAAAAAGCTCGCCAACGACGAGGCCGCCGGGGAAGATGTCGAAGCCGCCGAGACGGTCGAGATAGCTGATGAGGCGATCCCGCTTGGCGTGGCGAAAGCCGCGCTGGAAGAAGCGCCCGCTGACGAGATCGATGAGACTGTCGTGATAGAGGACGAGGCAATCCCGCTTGGCGTGGCGAAAGCCGCGCTGGAAGAAGCGCCCGTAAACGAGGCGGACGAGACGATCGTCATAGAGGACGAGGAAATCCCGCAGGCCGCGATAATTGCGCCGGTCGTAAAGGTCGACTTCACGATCTTGACCGGGGGCAGGGTACGCCTGGGCGATACCGTTACTCTCAAGGGCAATGTCGAGGGGCTGAACGGCCAGTGTTCCCTGCAGTGGCAAAACAGCGCGGACGGAAAGACCTGGAACGACGTATCAGGCGCGACGGGGCTTACGCACTCGTTCAAGGTCAGCCGCGATAATTACGATGACATGTGGCGCCTCACCGTCATAGCGAGGGCCGCGTAATACGCCAACGCTCCGCCCGCGCGGGGCGTGAATATAGATAAACGGATAAAATCAAAGCGCCGAACAGTCAAAGGAGGTTTAACCTATGAGATATAGAAAATTCTGCTCGATCCTCATGGTAATTCTGTTGCTTGCGCAGGGCGTACCGGCGCTGGCCGAAACAACGCAGAGGTCGCAGGCGTTTTCGCTAAGCGACTTCGCGACGCTTGTTCACGATGTCGTCTTCGCGGATTACGACGGGACGATATTAAACGAGCAGGTCGTAGTCGACATGCAGACTGCGATCCCCCCCGAAGCGCCGACGCGCGAAGGCCACACGTTCACCGGCTGGCGCGGTCAGAACGGCGAGGACACGACGACCCCGGTGATAATGAACATATTATTCACCGCTCAATACATTGAAAACGCTCCGGTTCCGCAGACACCCGCGGAGGAACCCGCGG
>JAUNBY010000482.1 GCA_030526935.1 Clostridia bacterium | reverse complement strand
TGTCCTTGCGAAGCCGCGTCAGGTCAAGATACTATGTGCCGACCAGCTTGTTCTGTCTTTGCGCCATTTGCTCACCTCCTGTAATTTTCTTAAAATAGGTTGTATTTCTCCTAAAAATCGCGTATACTGTAGGCGAGGTGATCGATATGCAGATATCCACGAACAATCTCGTTTCCATCACGGAAGCAAATCAAAATTTCTCACGAGTCGCCCGAATGGTGGATGAAAACGGCGCGGCAATTATCTTGAAGAACAACGCGCCGCGCTATATCCTGATGGAGTACAGTCAGGTTCAGAATGAAGCCATGGCATCAGATGAGACCGTCGAAAATGTCGGACGCCGCATTATCGAAAAGCACCGCCGCGCGTTTGAGGAGCTCGCAAAATGACTACGCTGAGTAAGGCGCAGGTGATTGCTTTACACGATATGCTCATCCGTGAGACTGGAGGAACGGGCGGGCTTCGCGACGAAGGTCTATTGGAGTCTGCCCTTTACTCGCCATTTCAGACTTTCGACGGTCAATATGTATATCCATCCATCGAAATGAAAGCCGCGCGACTTGCCTTTTCGCTGGTGAAAAACCATCCATTTGTCGACGGCAACAAGCGCATCGGCATACTTGTGATGCTCACATTTCTTGAATTGAACGGAATTGAACTCCGTTGCGATAACGACACATTGATCGATATTGGAATAAAGCTCGCGGAGGGCTCATTATCCGACCGCGAGCTATTTCGGTGGATTCAATCAATGGAATAACGGAATGCTTATTTCTTCTTTGCAAACTGCATCACATTGCCGCCAATACTTGGCTTGGCGGCTTTTTCACGCCCAAGCGCGCCCAGCATTTCCACCATCTTATTGTTGATGGCGGAGGCTTTGGCAATGGATTCGGTGATATCCTCGCCGGTCAAGAGTCCGCCCAGGGATTTTTGCGCCATATACTTCAGCGAGTGCGTGTGCTCGAAGGTTCGCTGCGCGGCGACGCGGAGGGAATGGTAGATCGATTCCACCTCGAGAAGGTCGTCCTCCACCAGTTCAAGGATCTGTTTGAGCGCGCCGGTCGATTCCAGAATGTCGTGCAGCGCGTAGCGCCCGTCTGCGGTATCATAATCCGAGACGTCAAGGTCGGTATAGTGGTTCATGACGCACATCACGCGCATCGTTTCGCTGTTGTAACCCTCATACGCCAGTCCGCTCTCCTCGTCGAATACGAGCATGCCGCCCGCCATGTCCTACGCCATCGCTTCGCGTTCACTCTGCCGAAGCGCGCCGCGCACGTGGATCTCCTGCGCGCCGACCGGCACGGCGTATTGGTAATCGTAATGCCTTTCATTCAAGGCGGGTTGCTCAAGTCGCTGCTTTTCCATCATCCGTTCCTCCCAGTATAGTGATTTTGCTCTTGCCGAAGAATCCGGCGATATTCCGCATGGCCTGCCCGCCGCTTTTCACCGGCTGCAGATTGAAGGGGTTGCTGGTCGCAATCATGTCCCAGCTCTTTTCGCAGAAACTGTTGCCGGCGTAATTGGCGATCGCCTCAAAGTTCAGCTTATAACCCAGTTCGGTGAGCACGTCCTCAAAAAACACATAGCTCATATCGTTGATTTTGTTTTCGTCAACGACGCCCAAATGCGCGGCGATCATGGCGACGGCGCGATCCTACGTCACCCCTTTCTCGCCGTCAGCAGGTTTTTTTGTTTCTGTTCCTTTTCCTCGATATGGTTCACACGCCGGAAAATCGCGAGCAGATGTTCGATCACGCCCGTGTCCAGCGCGTCGTAGTTTTCGATAATCAGCTGTTCGTCGTCGGTCACGGCGATCTACCAGTCCATAACGGCCTTGTCTCCATCTCGCTCGTCGCCGAACGCGCCCGCCTCCATCGCGAGGATGTCGGCCAGCGGGTAGAGCTCCTACATCTTGTAAAACGCGGCGGTTCTGTTTCGCTGATAGAGCAGCTTCGTGGGCTTGATCTCAATCAGCCTGCCTCCGATGGTGATAGTGTTTTCGGGACTGCCAACCTGTGGCAGTTCCTTTTCCGTCTGCATGGCGTCCGGGAGTTCCTTTACAGTCTGTCCGGTGTCGCCAAGTGGTTTCGCGGCTCGCGCCATGCGTCATCCCTCCCATAAATGCGCCCGACCCGGCATAGCGCCGGATCGGGCGAGGTGGTTCATTCGGTAATTTCTTCATCTACCTTGATCGCGGCTTCCCAACTCTCGATCAGGTTCATCTCGCGCACCGCCGCCTCGATGGCCGCCGCGTCCACCTTCAGGCCG
>JAUNBY010000045.1:5828-13162 GCA_030526935.1 Clostridia bacterium | reverse complement strand
GCTGCGAAAAAGGTTGTTTGAAGAGGTGCCGTGCTTTTAGTGACCGCTTACAATTGATTTATATCAGCGCGTAGTACAGGAGGGCTTGCCGGTATAGTCGCAAGCCCTCTTTTTGTTTCGTTACCGACCCGTTAAGTCACAGGCTGTTCCATCGCGACGGGAAGACAATAATATCGATATTATCTAAACGCATTCGCGGCATGGCGCAGAGCCTTCACGACCGGCAATTCCTCTCCCGTGAGGAAGCGTATCAGAGCGCCTCCGCCGGTGCAGATATAGTCGATCTTCTCGCTCAAGCCGTATTTGGTCGTCGCGGTCACGCTGTCGCCACCGCCTACGACCGTATATGCCTTTGTAGCGCCAAGCGCGTTCCATATGCCTTTGGTTCCATATTCACTCGCATCCTGCTCGAACACGCCCATAGGGCCGTTTACAAACACCGTACTGGATTTTAGTATTATCTTTTCATACTCCGCGGTCGTCCTCTCTCCTATATCGACGGCCGTTATATCCTCCGGAACATCCCCCACGAGGCATTCGGCGCGAACGCCGTCGGACACATATCCAAGATCGACGGGGAGCTTTATCTTATCCGCGTATTTCCCGTATATGCCCTTCGCCTTTTCGATATACTCGCCGTAATTCGACTTATAGATAAAGTCAAGGCTCCCCTTTCCGATACGCTCTCCCTGAGAGGCCAAAAGTATATTGCCCGCCAGTCCTCCTGTCAGTACGACGTCGGCTATGCCATTAGAAAGTACGGTGTCCATCATCATGAAAGCGTCGCTAATCTTCGCCCCTCCGAGGACAAACGCGCACGGGCGCGTTGGCGAGTCCATTATTTCCGATATGACGCAGTATTCCTTCTCGAAAAGCCGCCCCATCGCCGAGGGCAGCACCTGCTCAAAGCCGCAGAGCGTCGGTTGGTCGCGGTGCGCGGCGGCGAACGCGTCGCAGACGTACAAATCCGCCAGGGGAGCCAGCTTGCTGACGACCTGCGTTTTAGCCTGTTGTTCGTGAGTGAGGCACAGTTTCAATTCAAAAAGCGTCTGCTCTTCGGAACAAAACCTTACGTTGTCGAGAAGTATTATTTCACCCTCGGCCATATCCGCTATGGCCTGCCGGGCGGTCGGTCCGCAAACGTCCTCGACGAATTTTACCTCGCGCCCCAGAAGCTGCGTCAGAACCTCGGCGTGAGGCTTTGTTGTATAGAAGTTTTTATACTCTATGTCGCTTCCCTGATGCGCGAGCAAAACCACCCTCGATCCCTTGTCGGAAAGTTCCGCTACCGTCGGTACACACGCCTTTATTCGGGCTATGCTCTTGAGCTTTCCCGTCTGCCTGTCCACTGGCTGATTTATGTCCACGCGGCACAAAACCGTTTTTCCCTTAAGCTCGAACTCGTCGATAGTGTGTATGCCAAATCTCATGTTCTTTCCCTCCGGATATAAGGACTAAATTTAAGCGCGGGCGACGACGCCTCCCGCGCTCATAAACGGCACTCTGTCGGGATGATGCCATAATAGGAAAGGGGCTTTCGTCGCCCTCAATCCGGTATTACTTCTTCCAGCGGGCGATATTCAGATACTCGTTGGTCTTATTCGTGCCTTCCTCCCGGGTGGACTGCATATGCATAGCGGCGCGTATGCCGTCAATGGTCTCGGGGATGGTGACGGACTCCTGCGGGATATTGATGGCGTACATTATATCGTTGCCCGACTCGACTATGGAATCCCTCCACAGCCCTATTTCGTACATGTCGCCGCGCGGATTGCCAAGGTCGCGGGCGTATTTAAACAGGCTCGCGTTGCCCAGGAAGCCTTCGTCGATCGATACCACGCGGATGCGCGGATGATTCTCAAATACTTCCAGAGCCTTTTCCTTTGTGACCTTGCTCCCGTCCTTGGACGAGGCCAGTACCGTGATTATATGTCCATGGGTTACGGGGGTGTGGACGAGTATTCCCGTCGCCTCGACGTGGGGCATTATTGTCATGAGGTCTACCGCCTGATGAGAAGGCGCCTTGTCGATTTGAAGGGCGTTGGTAAGTCCTCTGTGATAATCGCCCGGGTCGGCGACGCGGCGGATTATGGTTATGGCCACCTTGCTCAGTCCCACGGCGCGGTCGAGGGCATCAACGGTTCTTATAAGTCCGGTCGTGTTGCAGCTTGTGAGCTTCAGATAGCTCTTGTCGAGGCCCTTTTCGTAATTTGCGTAGCCATGGAAGAACACGTCCGCCACGGAATTCTTTTCGCCGCCCTGGAATATGGCCTTGACTCCGGCCTTCTCGTAGAGCACCTTGTTCTTGGCGCCAATTCCGCCGGGTGCGGAGTCGAGCATAATATCGACTTTTCCCAGAAGGTCGTCGAAGCTGCCCTTCGTAGGTATCCCCAGTTCGTCAAACTTTGACTTGTCGGCTCCCTGAACGAGATACAGGTCATAGGGCATTCCTTTTTCCTTGAGCGCCCTTATGGCGAGCGTCGGCGCAAGATCGGCTACGCCTACGAGTTCCATGTCCTTTTGAAGCGCCACGCCGTCGGCAAGGCGCTGCCCAATCGTTCCGTATCCCGCTACGCCCACTCTTACTTTCCTGTCCATTTGCAAACCCTCCAATGTGTTTTAATTGGCCGCTCCCGCCATGGTGATGGTTTTTTTGACTTCGCTTATAATGTGCTCGCTCGTAAGGTCGAATGACTTTTCGAGGTAGTCCTGCGGGCCGACCTCGCCGTATTTATCCTCTACGGCGACGCAGCCGGTAAACGTCGGCCTCTCGCGCGCGAGAAGTTCCGTCACGGCGCTGTAAAGTCCGCCGATTTTATTGTGGTTCTCGCACACGACGACCGCTCCAGTTTTCTGCGCGTATTTGAGAACCAGCTCGCTGTCGAGAGGCTTGATGGTGAACATGTCGATTACAGCGGCGTTTATTCCGTCCTTTTCTAGCTCAGCGGCGGCAGCCATGGCCTTGCCTACCATTATGCCGCAGGCGATGATCGCGACGTCGGAACCGTCCTTGAGGACGTTTCCCTTGCCAACGGTAAACCGCGTCCCGGGGGCGTACATATGCGGGTTGTTCTTGCGGCCTACGCGTATGTATTTAACGCCGGGTATATCGACCACCTTGGGCAAAAGCTCCTCGAGCATGTAAGCGTCGGTTATGTCTATAATCGTGGCGGTAGGTATCGCGCGGTATAAAGCCACGTCCTCAAAGGGCATATGCGTGCCGCCGTTAAACGCGGCGCATACCCCGGGATCGGAACCTATGACGGTTATGTCGTTTCCAGCGTAGCCCGCCGAAAGGAATACCTGGTCAAAACTGCGCCTCGACGCGAAGGGGCCGAATGTATGGCACACGGGCTTGAATCCCGCCGCCGCCAGTCCCGCGGCGACTCCCATCATATTGGCCTCGGCAATGCCGCAGTTTATAGCGCGATCTGGGTGGGCATCGGCGTATTTCTTTGTGCCTATGCAGCTCATCAGATCCGCGTCGAGATATATGATATCACTGTCCGCTTCCAGCATCGCGGGGATGGTGCTCCCGAGCACATCCTTGAAGGAGCGCGCGTCCAATTGTCCGTTATACTCAATTGTCATGATTATTCGCCCTCCTTAAGCTTCTGATAGCGCTCGCGCACTTCGGCGATATAGCCGTCCCAAACGTCGGCCTTGACCGTCATAGAATGGTTGGCGGCGGTGTTCTCGACCGCGGTCACTCCCTTACCCTTTACGGTATCGAGTATAACGGCTATGGGCTTTCCCTCGGGCTTTTTCGTTACGGCCTCGTATATGGCTTCTACGTCCGCGCCGTCGACCCTCACGGCGTCGAATCCGAAGGCTTCAAATTTTGCCCTCAGGTCGAACGACGGAAGTATGTCCTTCGTATATCCGTCGAGCTGTCGCTTGTTGTCGTCTATGAGCCAGACGAGGTTATCGACATTCTTAGCCGCCGCGAACATCGCCGCTTCCCAGCACTGTCCCTCGTTAAGCTCGCCGTCTCCTACAATGAGGTAGACCTTGTTTTTTCTTCCCTTGAGCTTATCGCCCAGAGCCATTCCTACCGCCTGCGAGGTTCCCTGTCCAAGGGAGCCGGTCGTGCAGTCCACGCCGGGGGTCTTGTTCTTGTCGCAGTGGCTCGGAAGGCACGTTCCGGGCTGGTTGAGCGTTTTGAGCACATCTACGTGGAAAAATCCCGTGAGCGCCAGCGCCGCGTATACCGCGGGGCCGGCGTGTCCCTTGGAGCTTACCAGTTTATCCCTCTCGGGCCATGTCGGGTCGTCGGGGCGAACGTTCATCACTTCGCCGTACAATACCGCCAGCGCGTCGGCGATGGACAGTGAACCGCCGACGTGGCCGAAGCCGCGCGCCTTGAATTCCTCGAGCATCGCCATTCGTATCTCGCAGGCGAAAAGCTCTATTCTCCTGACATCCAATTATATCAACCTCCTATTCACCTACGTTTACGGGAACGCCTCCCAATTCACAGCTCTTTTTTGCGGCTATGGCTATCAATACCGGCTGCAAACCGTCGAAGGCGCCTACCTTTGTGGGTTTATCACACAGGCAGGATTCGACGAAGTCGCACTCCTCCTGAATGAACGCTTCATTATATCTCTCGAGGAAGAACCACAGGGGCTTTTCCTTGTATACGCCTTCGGCGGTATAATGCACGGTGTTGTTGGCGACCTCATTGTCAGCGGTTATGCAGCCCTTGGAGCCGAACACCTCTATCCTCTGGTCGTAGCCGTATACCGCCTGGCGGCTGTTGTCTATGACTCCCAAAGCGCCGTTCGCGAATTTCAGCGTGATTATGCATGTATCCACGTCCCCAGCCTCGGCGATTTCGGGGTTTACAAGGCAAGCGCCGACGGCCGAAACCTGCGTGACTTCGCTTCCGGACAGGTAGCGCACCATGTCGAAATCGTGTATGGTCATATCCACGAATATGCCGCCCGAAACCTTTACGTAGCTAAGCGGCGGGGCTTCGGGGTCGCGCGAGGTGACCTTTACTATCTGAACGTCGCCTATGCCGCCGCTTTTAACGACGTCCCTGACATGGCTGAAGTTCCTGTCGAAGCGGCGATTGAAGCCAACCTGATACTTTACGCCCGCTTCTTTTACGACTTCGAGCACCTTCTTGATCTTGTCGAGGTCGTGGTCTATGGGCTTTTCGCAGAATATGTGCTTGCCCGCCATGGCCGCCTCTATGGATATAGGCGAATGCGTGTCTGTCGACGAGCAGATAAATACCGCGTCTATCGACTTGTCATCTATGATCTTTTTATAGTCGGCGTAGTAGTTGGGTACGTTGAGTTTTTCGGCCAGTTCCTTCGCCGCCGGCTCGTACACGTCGCTTATCGCGACGAGTTCGGCGTTGGGAACGCGGTTTACGAGATTATTGCTGTGAAGCTTTCCGATGCGCCCCGCGCCTATGACGCCTATTCTCAGTTTCTTATCCATACCTCTTTGCCCCTTTAACTGTCTTTTTTATCTTTAATACTTTCTCGCGTTGCCGACGTGCTCCAGATGCTCTTTCCAGCACTCGCGGTTGCGGGGATTTTCTGACACTTCCGGCGTTCCCACCCGCCACCAGGACAGATACCCGTCGGTCATAGATTTAGGAAGAACCTTAATGTCGAACAAGACCGGCCTGTCTGTGACGTTCTTGGAATCTTCCAGCGCTCTTTCCAACTCTTCCAATGTCTTTATCGTATACCCGACCGCGCCGTAGCCCTCGGCGATTTTTGCGTATGAGACGTTGAGGAAGTCGCCGTCGAGCTTGCCGCTTTGCGAACGGCGGTAACGCAATTCGGTGCAGAGCGAATCGTTTCCTTGCCCCACCTGCAAGTTGTTTATGCAGCCGAAGCTCGCGTTGTCGAACAGGCATATGTTTATCTTCAATCGCTCCTGTATCGCCGTGAGCATCTCCGAATGAAGCATGGTAAAGCTTCCGTCGCCCACCATGGCGTATACTTCCCTCTCCCCTATCGCGAGCTTTACGCCCAAGGCTCCGTTTATCTCGTAACCCATGCAGGAATAGCCGTATTCCATATTGTAGGTATCCCTATGAGACGGACGCCACATGCGCTGCATACATCCGGGAAGGCTGCCGCTGGAACCTATGACGACGGAATCAGGGGCGATCAGCCGGTTGATGGCGCCGAGCGCCATGGTTTGCGTGAAGCGGCTGCCGATGTCCGAAGCGAACTTTTCAGCCGATTCGGCGTTCAAATCGATAACATTGGGTATGGAACCCTCGTCGAACTCGAGGCCGTCGAGCCTGTCAAGTTCCGCTTGCCACTTGTCCTTTGCTGCCTTTATTTCATCCGTATACCCGCTCATATAACCAGAAAGCGCCTTTTTAAGAGCGGGCAGGGCTTCTTTGGCGTCGGCTATGACGGGTGTCGCGTCGAGCTTATACGCCTGGAATTCGCTCACGTTTATGTTTACGAACTTGGCGTCCTGTCTGAAAAGCCATTTGGAGCTTGTCGTAAAGTCGGTATATCTTGTGCCGACGCCTATGACCACGTCGGCTTCCTTTGCTATTACGTTTGCCGCAAGGCATCCCGTTACGCCTATGCCTCCGAGGTTGAGAGGATCAGTCCACTCTATGGCGCTCTTGCCGGCCTGCGTCTCGCCAAAGGGTATGTTAAACGTTCTGGCGAAGTCCATGAACTCGTCGTGAGCCTCGGAATAGCGCACGCCTCCGCCGCAGACGAGTATGGGCTTTTTAGCCGTTCTTATGACCTCGGCGGCTTTTTCCATGGCAAACTCCGTCGCGGGACGCCTTTCAAGCCGCCATACGCGCTTTTCGAGGAATGTCGCGGGATAATCGTAAGCCTCGCCCTCGACATCCTGCGGCATAGCCACGCAGACGGCTCCCGTATTCGCGGGATCGGTGAGGGTTCTCATGGCGTTGAGCATGGCGCTCATAAGCTGGTCGGGTCGCGAAACCCTGTCCCAATACCGGCAAACGGGTCTGTAAGCGTCGTTTGTGGACAATGACATGTCGTTTATCTGCTCTATCTGCTGAAGCACCGGATCCGGCTGGCGGCAGGCGTAGACGTCGCCCGGGAGCAGCAGAACCGGTATATTGTTGGCCGTAGCAGTGGCGGCGGCGGTTATCATATTCGCGGCTCCCGGCCCGACGGATGACGTAACGGCGAATATCTGCTTGCGCTTCATCTGTTTTGCGAAAGCCACGGCGACGTGAGCCATGCCCTGCTCGTTTTTTCCCTGATATATCTCGAGGCGCCCGGCTTCCTGAGCGAGAGCCTGTCCAATTCCCACGACGTTTCCGTGTCCCGGCAGCATGAACACGCCCCGAACAAATGGTGTGA
>JAUNBY010000045.1:0-5818 GCA_030526935.1 Clostridia bacterium | reverse complement strand
TAGACTGATTTTCAAGAAACCTTACGAGCGCCTGCGCCATTGTCAGTTTAACCGTGTTCATAAGCTATCCCTCCATTTTGAAGATATGCTCGTTGGCGTCGGGCTTCCAAAGCCACGCGTGTTCCTCGTCGTCTATGCGCGTCTTTCTCCACGGATCTCCCGGCAAATGCCTTATTCCCCACATGTAGCACATGGCGTAGCCCGGCGCCGCCGTCTGAGAATGGAAGCCGTGGTTGATAATCGAAAGGCCGTTATGCCCCGTCTTATATATCCCGCCGTTTCCAAAGCCGGCGCCAAAGCCCATGGGATAGTCGAAGCGATAGAAGTACACCTCGGGCTGAGGATGGTGATGGGGCGGGTAGCTCGACCACTTGCCGGGGAAGTTGAGCACCTCGCCAAGAACCATGTTGGAATACGGCGCGCTCTCATAGTCGAAAAATGTCTTAATCTCCCGGCGCATGCATCCCATTAGCTCGCCCTTGTCGCCCGCGTGCTGAACCATCACGTCCTCGGGCGAGTAGAGCCGCGGGTCAAAGCGCCTGTCATTATCGGTCATCTGAATATATATCTCCACGTGACTGTGAGCTGCTATATTGACATTTGTACCCAGCGGAACGTGCAAGCACCACGCTTCGTTTTTGAAGCAATCCCTTCTTGCGCATTCGCGGGATTCGCCCTCGTATTCAAACGTCGCCCTGCCTTCGAGGAGAAGTATCGCCGCTTCCTTCTCAGGCTCTGATATGCCGTAGCTCTGACCTTCCTCAAGGATCAACAGTCCCACGTCCATCATGGTTCCCCTGTCATCCGTTCCCATTGTAAGATAGGGATTATAGCCGTTTTTGAGTTCCTTTGTTATATACATATACGCACCTCGTTAAAGTCCCGTGTGTTCTTTTATATATTTGCGGGCTTTTATGGCGTACTCGAGGGGATTGGCTTTGGCGGGATCCTGTTCGGCCTCTACGAGCAGCCACCCTTTATACCCGGCATTCGCCAGGAGGTTGAATATCGGGTCGAAGTCCACGCAACCATCCCCCGGCACGGTGAAAGCGCCGTTCTTTACGGCGTTGAGGAAACTCCATCCCTCGGGCTTTACCTTATCGACGACATCGCGGCGCATATCCTTTAGATGCACGTGTCCCACGCGCGAGACGTATTTCTCCAATACCGTCAGCGGGTCTTCCCCGGCGAATGTGAAGTGACCCGTATCGTAGCACAAAAAGACGCTCTCGGGATCGGTACTGGCGAGCATTCTGTCGGTTTCCGCGGCGGTTTGAACGACGGTTCCCATATGGTGATGGAAGCACATTTTGAATCCGCGCTCGCTGGCTATTTTACCAAGCCAGTTAAGTCCGGCGCAGAATCTGTCCCACTCGGCATCGTTCATGACGTACTTCTCGTCTGACAATACCGGGGTATCCATTTTACCCTGTATCGAATAGCTCTGCTCGGAGACGTTTATACGGTTTGCTCCTACGGCCTCAAGGAAATCGAGCTGCTGTACAAATTCCTCCTCGACCTGCTCTATGGGTCTGGTGAGTATGAACGACGAAAACCATCTCGACGCTATCCTCATTCCGCGAAGATCGAGGGCTTTTTTAAGTTCCACCGGATCCGACGGATATTTATTGCCTATTTCGCAGCCCGTAAATCCCGCCAGCGCCATTTCGCTGAGAATCTGCTGGAATGTGTTTTCCCCGCCAAGTTCCGGCATATCGTCGTTACACCAGCCTATTGGAGCTATACCAAGAAAGACCTTGCTCTGATCGAACATGAATACTCCTCCATTAAGTCAAATTCGGTTATCGCGGCATTTCGCGCGGCGCATCGCCACGCGAAACGCCCTGCCGTCAACGCGTTGAATATCAAGCGTCGAATGAGCGCCTATACCATCGCCATCTTGCGGGCGCGCGCCTCGATCTTTCCACGCGTTACGTCTATGGTGACGGCGAGTATTATGACAAGGCCGATGACTATATACTGTATGTCGTTTCCGGCGCTGAACAGGTTAAGTCCGTTCCTTATGGTCGATATGAGAAGCGCGCCAAGAAGCGTTCCCCATATGGTTCCCTTGCCGCCCCTGAACGAGGCTCCGCCTATAATACAGGCGGCTATGGCGTCGGTATCGTAGGTGGCTGCCGAAGCGGTGTTCGCGGTGTTGAGCCGTCCCGCCAGCACCACGCCCGCAATGCCGCACATGAAGCCGGAGATGGTATAAACGGTGGTCAGCACGTCTTTTGAGCGAATGCCAGACATTCTCGCGGCCTCGGCGTTTCCTCCGACGCAGTATATCTGCCGTCCGAGGGACGTATGGTTAAGGAATATATGGAACATTATATATACTACGATTACCAGTATAAAGCTGACCGGGAACCCGAATGAGAATATCGTCTGCTTGCCCACCCATAATACCGGGTCGATGCCCTTGTTGGTGAAGCCTATGGTCTGAGAGTTGGTTATAAGAAGCGCCACTCCCCAGAATACGTATTTCATTCCCAACGTTGAGACGAAGGGGTGCGGCAGATCCAGCCTGGTCAACAGCGTTCCGTTTATAAAGCCCGCCAGGGTCGAAATCAAAATGGCCGATATTATCAGTACGAAAGGGTTTGTAACGCCGAAATCCTTCATCAGAACGCCTATGAGACAGGTCGCTAGTATGGTATTATATCCGACGGACAGGTCTATTCCCGCCGTGATGAGCGCGAGGAGCATGCCCGCTCCTATGAGGCAGTTGATCGACGTCTGCTTGAGCACGTTCATGAGATTTGCGACGCGCAAGAATTTTCCGGGAAGCGCTATCGAGAAAACTATGAATAGTATGGCCAGCACCATCAAGGGGCCGAGCTTCATCAATATATCGCCTATGCCGTTTTTTTTCGTCTGTACAGTATTATCCATCATGCAATATTTCCTCCCCACGCTGCTTTCATAATGTCTTCCTGATTGAAATGATCGCCCTCGCGCTCAATTACGGCCATTACGCGGCCTTCGCGCATAACGACTACCCTGTCGCTCATACCAAGAACCTCGGGAAGCTCGGAGGACACCATAATTATGCACTTGCCCTGCTTGACAAGCTCGTTCATCACGTTATATACCTCGACCTTGGCGCTTACGTCTATGCCCCTCGTCGGCTCGTCGAATATGTAAATATCGGCGTCGCAGTTTATCCATTTGCCTATGACAACTTTTTGCTGGTTGCCACCGGAAAGCTGCACCACGACTTCGTTGATGGTCGGGGTCTTAACGCGCAGCGTCTTGACCAGTTCACGGCTCCTGTCGTCAATCTGCTTGCCCTTTAAGAAAATACCTTTTTGGAACCTCTTCATATTGGCGAGTATGAAATTCGTCTTCACCGATTGGGAAAGCACCAGGCCCTGGCCCTTTCTGTCCTCCGTCAAAAACGCTATTCCATTCTTTATGGCGTCGCCGGGGCTTTTAAGATTAACCTTTTTTCCCTTTATATATATATCCCCGCCGTCGATTTTATCGGCGGCGAATATTGCCCGCATGGTCTCCGTGCGCCCCGCCCCGACAAGACCCGCGAATGCCAGTATCTGTCCGGCGTAAGCTTCAAAGCTCACGTCTTTTAAAACGCCAATTTCGTTCAAATGCTCGACTTTTAGGACGCACTCGCCCTTTACGCCAAATTCCTTGGGGAACTGGTTTTGCAACGTCCTTCCAACCATGGCCTGTATGAGCTTGTCGTTTGTCATATTGGCCATTTCCTCGGTGACAATATGCTCGCCGTCGCGCATGACCGTCACCCTGTCGCAAAGCTCGAACAGCTCTTCGAGCTTATGAGACACGAACAGTATCGCCATGCCCTCGTCGCGCAGTTTGCGCACCGTTTCCATAAGCTGGTGAACCTCCTGCTCTCCCAAAGACGAAGTGGGTTCGTCCATTATGAGCAGCTTAGCGTTCAGCGAAACGGCTTTCGCTATCTCGACCATTTGCTGAAGGCCGATTCCCAGCTTTCCGCATTCCTTCTTTGTGTCTATCTCGGGATGCCCCAGCATGCTGAGCGCCTCTTTAGCCATTTTGTGCATCCTGGGATAATCGAGAAAGCCTCTGCTGTTTTTGATGTTTCTTCCCATGAACACATTGTCGACGACCGGGAGCATGGGAACGATATTCAATTCCTGATATACGCAGGCGATTCCCGCCTCCCTCGCCTGTACGGGATTTGAGAACGAAACCTTATTTCCATTTATGAATATTTCGCCCTCTTCGGGTATGTACACGCCTGTAAGCACCTTTATAAGCGTACTCTTTCCGGCGCCGTTTTCTCCGATCAATCCGTGTATCTCTCCGGGCTTTATCTGTATATGCATGTCTCTCATCGCAACAACGCCCGGAAACTTCTTGGTTACGTGTTTTAACTCAACTATGAATTCAGACATTCAGCCACCCCGCTTTTCTTAGTCTGTAAAGGATATCGAAGACCGGCTTAGCCCCGTCCCTGTAAGGAGAATTGAAATCGATCGCAACCGATTGCTAACCGGTACGGATCTTTCCTGCCGTCCGGGTGGGAAACCGCTGAGCCGGCATACTCTCAGGTGTATAAACAGGGCGACCCGGTATGACCGGGTCGCCCGCACGGCTATACCCCGTCAGGAAACCTGATTGTATAGCTCTAAAGCTCTTTGTGCTATTGCAGATATTCCGCGCAGTTCTCGGCGTCTATAATAACGGTATCCACGACTACGTTCGCCTCGACCTCGACGCCCTGTATGGCATCAAGAGCGGTCTTAACCGACAGGTATCCCATCAGAACCGGCTGTTGGGCGACGGTGCCCGTCAGGTCGCCGGAGGCGATCAGCTCAACCGCGCTGGCGTTTCCGTCGAAGCCGATGATGTTGATTCCCTCGACGCCCGCCGCCTGAACCGCGTTGAGAGCGCCTATAGCCGTGTCGTCGTTATGGCAAAGCACGAGGTTGATGCCGTCGGGATAGGCGTTGAGAAGGTCTTCCATGACCTTGGTTGCGCCGTCGGTGGTGTTGTTGCCGGAAAGCATGGCTACCGGAGTCAGGCCCGCTTCCTGCAGGGCGCGCTCGTAACCGGCCTTGCGCAGGTTCGAGGTGTTGTCGCCTTCCTGACCGTAGATTATTACGGCCTTGGTATCGGGATTAAGCGCCACGCCGTATACGCCGCCGGTGTAAGCGGCCTGCTCGTTGGAGGTTCCGACGAAGGATACTTTCTCGGGATACGCGCAATCGGTATCGCAGAACACTACGATTCCCTGATATCCGCTGGACTCGATGGCGCCGATGACCGCGTCGCCGTCGAGGGGAGCGATGATAATGGCTTCGGGATTGCCCGCGAGCTGAGTCTCAAGCTGAGCGACCTGCTCGGCTATCTCGGTTTCGGCGGCCGCGCCCTGAACGTCGATAACTACGCCCAGCTCTTCGGCGGCGGCGTCGCAGCCCGACTTTACGCTTTGCCAGTATTCGCTGGACAGGGTCTTGAGGTTAATGGCGATGTCGGCCGATGCCGGTACGCAAAGGGCCAGCGTCAGGAGCAGCGCGATTGTAAGGGTCAACAGTTTTTTCATGATTCTACCTCCCCAATATATTTATTGCGCGAAAGTATGCGCAAAATCAAATCAACTTAGTCGATATTGACCTTTATGCATAACCTATATTACGGTGTTATTATAGCACGCGCTCCAAACTATGTCAATCGAAAGTGGCGAAGTTATCCACTTTATAATTGAAATTGTGCTTTTCCAGTCTTTTGCAGTTGTGTGGCAAAGGCTGTCTATGTGAGATAATGCTACCATCGAAACAGATGCAGCGAAGCCCTCCCGGCCACAAAC
>JAUNBY010000481.1 GCA_030526935.1 Clostridia bacterium | reverse complement strand
ACACCAGCTCGTCTTTGAACCAGCGATCTACCGACAGACCGGCTTCGCGTCCCAGGCAAACGGCGATTCCGATTGACACGCCCATAAGCGGAGTGAAGTAGTCGCGCCCAAAGCGGCCCGAAACGGTATTTCCTGTGGCGAAAAGGCCGGGTATGGGCTTCCAGTCGCCGCCGAGCACGCGCTGTTCGCTGTCGGTCCACAAAGCGCCCATGGTAGCCATCAGGTTGCCTATGGTGGCGTCCCCGGCGGACACCTGAAGGTAATAAGGAGCCTTGGTCAACGGAAACAGCAACTTTGGATCGCGGCCAAACTGAGTATCCTTGCCGGCTTCGCAGCATGCGTTGTACTCTTCAAGCGCCTTGACCATGTTGGCGACGACCTTGGGGTCGGTGATGCCCGCGTATCCCAGGCACTCCTCCAGCGTATCTCCGGCGTATACGGAAAGATCGCCCAGCGAGGTCAATACGCCTTTGTTTGCGTAAGCTTCATCCATGGCCGCGCGCACCGTATCGAGGCGCTCCTGCGTCGGCTGCGTGGAACCGTGGGAGCAGGCCACGTATTCCAGGCGCTCGGGCAGGGTGTCGTCGTACAGGGCGAACATAAGCGAACGGTTCATGAAGAATGTCGGGAAACCGCGATGTTCGATGGGACCCCAGAATTCGTTCATAAAGCGGTTGCCGGTGTAGTCCATGAATATGCCCTGCGGATAACCGTAGCTTGGCGCGGCGGGGCGGCTGTTGAGCCACGTCTGGCGACCGTCCATCGTGGGTGGATTTTCCTCGAAACGTGCGCCGGCCCATACCGCCATCTTAATGCCGGAGCCGTCGCGCATACCCATGCCCGCGCCGGTATCCTGCTCCTGCCTGGCATACGCTATGTCGCTGAGCAGGTCGTTTTTCATCATGGTGTTGCTGCCAAAGCCGCCGGTAGCTATCACTACGGCTTTGCAAGCGGCGCGGTAGTATTGCTCGGTCTCGTTATCCTGGAAAATGACGCCGCATATCGCGCCGGTTTCATCCTGTATCAGGCGCTCCGCGTGGGAATTCCACATATACTCGGTGCCCTGGCCTATGCAGTAATCGCGATTGACCTTTGCTACGCCCGACTGTTCGGGGCGAAGGGTGGGCCTGTAGAACTTGTAGGCGCCGATTTCATCCAGTACGTGTTCGCCCTCGCCTTCGTTCTCAAAATAGAACTGCGCATTCCAGTCGGATGTGTCTCCGCCCTGGTCAAGATAGCGCTGAATGTGCCAATCCAGCGCGTCTCCGCCAAACTTGGCGAACTTCATCACAAGTCCGGGATTGGCGTAGTTCTGGCAATTAAGCATCCAGTTGTTGTAAAACTCCACGGGGTCGACTTCAGGCGCGCCATAGTGCTCCTGCACGTATTTGGAATTCACGCAACCTTCGTCGCCGCCGAGCAGATTGAAGCTCTCTTCCTGTTGGGTCTCTATCGTGAGAACCTTATAACCGAGTTCGGTGAGCTTCAACGTCGCCGCCGCGCCGGAATAGCCGTTTCCAAGCACCGCCACGTCGTATTCGCCGTCAAGGTCTATAATGAGGCTTTCATCGATATCCTCGGGCTTTTTGCGCCAGATGGTGTAGTCGGTTGTGAGGCCCGCTACAGTTCCGCCCGCCTGTACGATACAATCGTTGACGCCGTTTTTAATGGCTTCGCTTGACAGCGTAGCGCCTGATACGGCGTCTACCTGCGCTGACTGATTCGCTACTATGGCGGCGCACATGGCGGCCATATCCTGTTCATACTGCGGGAAGAAATCGTTATCGCCGGTTTCGGTCACTTCGTAGGAAACGTCGGTAATTTCGCTCTCGGAGAATGTCACGGAGACGACGATGGTGGCGAAGCCCGTCGTCTGTTGGCTTGTATAGACGCCGGCTTTGTAAACAACGGCCGTTGCGCCCATCATGGGGGCGGCGGCTTCGGCGTCCGTTTCGGCTATGGCGTTCGCTCCCATGAGTCCAAGGCCAAGCGCGCCCAGAGCCGCGCCTTTCAGAAAAGTTCTGCGCGAGATATCTTTATTCATCGTAATCCCTCCCAGTACAGTTTATAGATATTACATCCTGTATATATTGTAAATAAAGGGCGTAAAATTGTACAGCCTTTCGGCATGAATCGCCATCCTCCGGGAATGAATGGCGGCGTCGCGACAGCCATAAAACGAATGATAGTTAGCGGTATCGCCGGTTGCGGACGGCGTAACGCGCCGTTGGGTCTTTTCATATAGTATTTCGAGGGCTAAAGCCCCGTTTGACCATATGATTG
>JAUNBY010000480.1 GCA_030526935.1 Clostridia bacterium | reverse complement strand
AGCCGTACATCTCGTCCGCCATGTATATGGCCGTTCCCGCGGCAAGCGCCGCGACAGATAAAAGTGACAGCGCAACGACCAGCGCTAATGATAAACATCTTTTCATGCTTACATACCTTCCATAATCATCATTCTCATCTTCTGATCGACGCCGCTGATGAGCGCGTCGCAGTCAATGGCGCGGTCGGCGTATTGCTGTATGAGCGAGTAATCGATAAGTGAAATGCTTGTGCCCGCGCGTATGGCATCCGAGTATGAGCGGTAGCGGGCTATGCTTTCCGGACTGGCGCTGTACCTTCCGCTTTCCATGTACTTATCCAAATACTCCTCGTTGAGCTTTATCTCTTCGGCGAGGGCTTCCCTTTCATCTTCCTCGGCGGTTTCGAGAGAGGCTTTGAGCGAAGCTATGTATTCCTCCATATACGTGATTCCTTCCTCGGCGTAAGGGCTTATGACCGGCTCGTTGTTTTCCGGGAAGGCGTTTATCAAAAACACGGGGTCGAGATTATCCGCGACGCACTCCAAGAACTCTATCGCCAGATCCACGTTCTTCGAGTAGGGATTTATAAACAACACCTGCATTTGGGATGATATGAGCGCGGGTATGTCCTCGTCCAGCGCGAGAAGCATGGGCATTGAGTTATCCCCCATTATGTTGTCGGCGGAAATGCTTCCATAAGTGCCAAACAGCACCTCGTCGTTTGACCAGCTGAACTCAAACTCCGTCTGCTCGTCGGGAACGCCGAGCGCCTCAAAATCGACCTCGTCGAGCGCGTTAAATATATCGCGCAGCGTTTGCGAGTCAAAAGAGGTTCCGCCCGTCTGTTTTAGATACAGCATATAATCCTGCAGTATCGTATACACGAACGTCGCGCGCATATTTGGCGCGGTAGACGACGGGTCGAACGCCGTGACGCCCTTGTCTTCCAGTATATCGGGCAGGCGGTTGAGCATCTCGAAAAAGCCCTTCCACGTCGCGGGTATGTCGTCCTCTGTCAGTCCCGCCCGCTCAAACGCATCCATATTGCAAGTGTATACGGAATTATATAAGGTGAACGGAAGGGCGTAAAGCTTGCCATCCTTTGAGACGGACGGCTTTATGGCGTCGTAAAGCCCGTCGGCCAACGAGGAAAGCTTTTCGGACGACGACATATCCGCCATATATCCCCGGTTAAACAGCGATATGTAGTCGTCGGACAAGACGTCGCCATAGTATATATCTATATCGGACGACTGGCTCGTCATGTTGCTTATTATGTCGGGCGAACCGGAGAACCTGACTATCTCCACATCGTCGTGAAGCCGCCCAAATTGATATTCGGCCTTATTCACCGCTTCGTCCCAGGCGTTGACGGTCAGCTTTCGCGCGGGGCGCAAGTTGGGGTCGGTATTGTATTTTATCACCGAATCGTAGCTGCTTATTATGATATATCCGTCCCCGGTCAATATGGGCTGCGAATAGCCGCCGCTGTCGCCCTTCGCCGCGCAGATGGATATGGCGGTTTCGGGATCAAACGCCGTCATCCTCCACAATTCGCCGTTGTGGACGTAATAAAGAACGTCTTCATCCGCGTCGTATAAGGGCGCGGTCGGGAAGGAGTAATTCTCCGCGGGAATTTCCACAAGCGTCCGCGTTTCTCCCGTTCGCGTATCGACAGCCGCGAAAACCGATTTGGCTTCGGTTTCCTGATAATCGTACATGATCGCCAGCACGCACCCGTCCTTATAAGACCCGACGGACGCAACGTCATTGTTTTCGACGATTTCACAATCGCCCGATTCCATGTCGAATATCATTATCTGACTTCCGTTGTAGCCATATGTTGTAAATATCAGTTGACCATCCTGTATGAACGGCATTTGAATGTCGCGCGAATACTCGTCCTCGTCGTATGACTCTATCATATCGTCCCAGTCGAGCTTTTCGCGGTCGCCAAGGTTAATCGTTTCTTCGTCAAATTCAAGTTCGTACAGGTAAGCGCCTTTGACCCGCGTCGCGGGTATTTCCTCGTCGTACTCGCTTCTTATGGCGATGACATAAAGCTTTTCGCCGTGCGAAACTATCGCGTTTATGTCCATGGACTCGCCGTCGTCCAACTCGAAAGTGCCCTCAGCCCAAGCGTACATTTTTATTTCTCCCGAATCGGACACGGATTTAATCTCGCCGCTATAATTAAGCAGATAACACTCGCCGTCTGAATAAGCCACGCAGCGCAAGTCGGAACCGTATATCTCGTCCGCCATGTATATGGCCGTTCCCGCGGCAAGCGCCGCGACGGACGAAA
>JAUNBY010000479.1 GCA_030526935.1 Clostridia bacterium | reverse complement strand
AGCGGGCAGCGATACAGCGCAGCGGAGAACGGTCAAGCCGACTGTCGGCCGCAAACCCGCAGATTACAGGCCGGCGGGAGCGCAATGCGCTCCCCTACGGGGTTGTCGTCATGTAACCCGCGAATATACGTAACCCGCGCAGTTCAAGCAAGGTTTGCGCAGGGGAGGCTTTAGGAGGCGGATTACCTTCGATAGCGTCGCGCGCGCGTCGAATGAAACTGGAGGGAAAATAATGTGCTCAACTCAACGATTCCTTGCGTGTATAGCCATCGCGATAATGGCTTTAGGAGTGGCGGGCTTTGCTCGAGGAGAAGACGCGGTAACGGTTCGCATCCCGATAGAAAACAGAATAAGAGGCGTTTCGGACGGCGACGATACGCCCGTATTCACATTCAGAATATCGGCCGTCAACGCGGGACCCATGCCATATAGCAGGGAAGTTAGAATCTCCGGCGCGGGAAATGGCAAGTTTGGGCCGATAAGATTCACGCAACCCGGCGAATACCATTATGAGATCAGGGAATTGTCGGGCAGCGCGGAAGGGTACATCTACGATTCGACCGTATATAATGTGGTCGTTCGCGTAAGCGTTAACGCCAGCGGAGCATTATATGCCGTGGTATATATGAGCGCTGATGGAAGCGAGTCAAAGGTCGATTCGGCGCTGTTTATCAACAGATATCGAAACAGGGTTGAAATCCCCAAGACAGGATATGGCGACGAGAGCGGACTTATGGAGTTTATCGCCGCATTTGCCGTCATTCTCATTATATTATTAGCCTGTAAAAAGAGGGAGGCGTGGATGTGAAAAAACGCGGACGACTCCGGACGGGCATAACGTTGCTTATTTTGGCGGCTTTAGCGGCGACGCTGCTTATATTTGGACAGGACTGGCTCGACGGCTGGAAAGCGGAAAAAACAAAAAGCGAACTTGCCGCGCTTTATTATGGCGACGATTGAGTAAAAGGAGCGTGAACGGATTGCAGCGAATCGCAAAAATATGCCGGGGTATCGACAATGTATTGACCTTTGCGGTTGAGATTTTGCTGGTAGCGGCGATTCTGTTCGCGGGCTACGCGCTATGGGATACCTATATGGTATATCAGTCGGCTATGCCGAACGAGGAAATGCTTAAATTCAAGCCAGATCTTCTGAATAGCACTGAAGGCAATGAATCGCTTTTGGAGCTTATGACCATCAACGCCGACGCGCGGGCATGGCTTACGATAGAGGATACGTTTGTCGATTACCCCATTATGCAGGGGACGGACAATATGACATATGTCAATACCGACATGTACGGGGAATTTTCACTGTCGGGAAGCATATTCATGGACTGCCGCAACGCTTCGGACTTTTCGGACTTTTATACTCTGACCTACGGCCACCATATGGAAAGCGGGGCAATGTACGGGGATATCGAGAAGTTCCGCGACGAGGAATATTTTCTGGCGCGCAATTACGCGGCGCTGTATTTGCCGGATTCAACCTGGACAATCGAGCTGTTCGCTTGTCTTGCGGTTGACGCCTACGATAATCTTGTGTTCAATCCCCGCCGCGATACGGGCGACGAACAGACCGACGAGGCTTACAGGCGGGAGCTTTTGACCTACCTGAAGGAAACGGCTGTTCATTATCGCGAAATTGACGTGACGACTCAAGACAGGATAATCGGAATGTCCACCTGTTCGCAAGCGTCAACAAACGCCCGAACGGTTGTATTTGGGCGGATGAAACAGAATTTGTAATTAAGAGGGCGACGGGCATGGCGCAAAGCCCCAAGCCTGTTGACAGCCGAGACCGCTGTTTAAAGGGCGGCTCGCCGATAAAACCTGATCGCGGTTGGCGAACTAAAGCGAAAGCAAGTACCAGGAGGCAGGTATGCGTAACATAAGAAGGCGCCTTATCACGGTTGTGGTAGCCGTTATGATGGTGGCGGGTGTAGTTATAATCGCGAATGTCGTGAGCAATGCTTTTCATGGCTTTGTCAGCGGCAGGGAATTAATCGCGGTCGCGGAGGACTTCGTACCCACGCCACAGCCCAACAGAGCGCCCACAGAAACCCCTGCGGCGAGTCCGACGCCGACGCCACAGCCGGCTCCCGCCGCCGCGCCTGCGGATTCCTCGCTTGAAACGCCTGCCGATCAAAAAGACGAACAGGTCAACGAGCGGGAAGAGGAACATGCAGTCGAGCCTGCACCCGAAGCTACCGATAAACCGAGTGAAGAACAGGTAATAGAGCCGACCGTAGAACCCAGCGAAGAGACGGTCATCGAGCCAACTGTAGAACCAAGCGAAG
>JAUNBY010000478.1 GCA_030526935.1 Clostridia bacterium | reverse complement strand
GACGCCATATTGTCGATCGATCCCGACTCTCGAGTCTCCTGCGAATGCTCGGCGGCGACCGGTATGATATTGGTAATGGGAGAGATAACGACATCGGCTTACGTGTCCATCGACTCGATTGCCCGACAAAAGGCGATAGAAATCGGCTATGACAACGCCAAAACCGGTTTTGACGGAAACTCCTGCGCGGTTTTGACGTCGATAAAGGATCAGTCGGCCGACATAGCGATGGGCGTAAACAACGCGCTTGAAGGTCGCGAGGAGAACGCCTTCGACATAGGAGCGGGCGATCAGGGGATGATGTTCGGCTTCGCGTGCGACGAGACGCCCGAATACATGCCTATGGCCATAGCCCTCGCGCATCGCGTCACCCGCAGACTGGCCGAAGCCAGAAAATCCGGCGAAATACCCTATCTCAGACCCGATGGCAAAGCTCAGATCACCGTTGAGTATATCGACGAAAAACCCGTCAGGGTGGATACCGTCGTCGTTTCAACGCAGCACGCGCCCGACGCGACGCACGATATTATCCGCCGCGACGTCATTGAAAAGGTCATAAAAAAAGCAATCCCCGCGCAGCTTCTCGACGAGAAAACGCGTTATTTCATCAACCCGACCGGGCGTTTCGTAATAGGCGGGCCGACGGGAGACAGCGGTCTTACCGGCCGTAAAATCATAGTCGATACCTACGGTGGTTACGGCCATCACGGCGGCGGCTGCTTCTCGGGAAAGGACCCCACAAAGGTCGACAGGAGCGCCGCGTACGCCATGAGACACGTAGCGGTAAACCTCGTCGCGGCGGGACTCGCGAAGCGCTGCGAGATAGGCGTCGCCTACGCCATAGGCGTCGCAAGACCGGTTTCTTTGACGGTGAATACATACAATACCGGCGTAGTCTCCGACGACGAGCTGGCAAAAATAGTGACGAAGGTTTTCGACCTGCGCCCGGCGGCTATAATCGACAGGCTGGCGCTCAGACAGCCGATATATTCGCAGGTCGCAAGCTACGGACACTTTGGCCGTCCTGACCTTGACCTTTCGTGGGAAAAGCCTGATTACGCGGATATTCTGAAAAGCGAAGCCGCCAAATTGTGAGCGATCGTCCAAAGCTCAAAGATGGAATGCGGGGAAGCATATGCGCAGGCGCTTCCCCGCGGGCGGGATTTCTTCATTATTTTGTAGCCAAAAGATAGCTCTGGTCGATCTTTTCGTATAGCTCTCCGGTTGCAACCGAGCCATCAAGAATCGCCGTATACCAGCTTTTTTTATTCATATGCCAGCCGGGGAAGAATTTTCGATTGTCCACAATTTCTAAAATCCCGTCGGGCTTTGCGCGCAAGTCTATTATCTCGACGATTTCATCCGACGGAATGCCAAGTTTTCTGCTGGACACAGTAAGCATCGCGCAGTACCATTTTCCCGTGTCTTTGCGCCTGAGAACGGCATTATCGGGGAGTTTATTCCACAAATATTCGAGAGAATCCCCGTATCTGTCCTGAGCGTAGGCTATGATCTCCCTTGCCTGCACGCTTTTGAATACGTCCGGCTCAAAGCATTTGTCGGCTATGTCAATCATCGCCTCCTCATAAACGCCGCGCACAGAACAGGTGAACAGACCGACCGCTCCGGGCACGCGATGCAGCACATATTCTTCGTTTGACGCCGCGTCTATGACATTTGTATAGACGCGGCCATCCGCTGATATCTTCACCGACAGCCGGAACTGTCCGTCAAGAATATCTTTAGAAAAGCAGTACGCGTCGCCTTTATTTATAAAGCCATAAGCGGACAAGTTCTTAAAAACCACCCTTTTTCGTTTAAAAAACACAGTTTCTTCCACTTATCATCCCATCCGTTTCCCGCAGATACGCCGTTCGCTCTTACGTTGACCTGTATAGTATAATAAAACTATAAGCGCAAGTCAATAGCTGTAAAACTCAGCTGTCCAAATGCCGCTTTACCGCGGACAACGACGTGTAAAGTTGTAGATAATATATATTTAATCATTTCCTCGAAACCACTCGTCGCAAGGCTAAACAAAACCTGTTCCTTTATGACATCGATACCCCTTGCTAAAAAGGCGCGCAAATCGTATAATTAATAATATGTACTATAATTGTAATCGACGCTATGGAGGTATTCACCGTGAAGAAGCTACTAATATTTATTACACTTATATGCCTGCTTGCCGGTTCATTCGCGCTGGCGACCGATATCGAGCCTTCCCCAACGCCCGACACATTCGAAGATGTAGATGAATGGCTGTTCGAGGAGGACGCCGACATACTATGGGACGAGATAGAGGTTG
>JAUNBY010000044.1:6058-13381 GCA_030526935.1 Clostridia bacterium | reverse complement strand
TCAATACGCCATTGGTATTGGGGCAGATGGGCCTGATTTACGGACGGAAGTGAGGGCAAGAATATGTTGAGGGTGGCAAGCCTGTTTTACTTATGAGCATGAGTAGCGGTCGCGCGACGCTGACCTGGCGGACGCTTTCTCAAGTTCTGGTATTGACATTCGAGGCGGTACGATTCTCTATTTTCCCGCACACGCGAAAAATTTACCGCGCAATTCATCGCAATCCCGTTGCAAATGTGGGATCAACGGTATATACTGTTTTTATAATTACATAGCTTTCCGGTCTGACATCGAAACCTTATGCTTGAGATGAAAGTCGCGGTGTTGCCTTACTGCCAGAGCAGCCGTGTCTTTTCACGGTCGCTCTATTTTTGTGGAGGTGTTTTCATGGAAACGCGCATTGCTATAATCGGCGTCATTGTGGAGGACGTCTCATCCGTTGAGACGCTCAACGCGCTATTGCACCAGTATGCGAGCTATATCATCGGGCGAATGGGTATACCGCACCGCAAGCGCGGCGTGAATATCATAAGCATCGCCGTTGAAGCGCCGCAGGACGTGATTAGCGCCATGTCGGGAAAGATCGGCAGGCTCACCGGAATATCGTCCAAAACCATCTATTCAAACGTGAAATTTGACGATGGCGACGCTGACCGACAGGCTCGTTAAAAACGGCGATTTGCCGGATGTCGAACTGCTTGCGTTGCTATCGGGCGCGGAGGACGACGCGCTCAGACGCGGCGCACAGGAAGTGTGCGCGCTTCATTACGGTCGGGAGATCTATCTGCGCGGGCTGATCGAAGTGTCGAGCTTCTGCAAAAACAACTGCCTGTACTGCGGCATTCGCGCGGGCAATTGTCACGCCCAGCGCTATCGCCTGAGCCGGGAGGAAATATTAGCTTCGTGCGAACAGGGCTATAACAGAGGGCTTCGCACCTTTGTGCTGCAAGGCGGCGAGGACGCGGCGTTTACGGATGATGTTTTGTTTAATTTGATCGTCGCCATCAAACTGCGCCATCCCGACTGCGCGGTGACGCTATCGCTGGGCGAAAGAAGCGGGGCGAGCTATCGCGCGTTAAAGCGCGCGGGCGCGGACAGGTATCTTTTGCGCCACGAAACCGCTGACCCGGAGCACTACGAATCGCTTCATCCCTCCCGGATGTCTTACGGCAACCGTATACGCTGCTTACAGTTACTCAAGGAGATTGGGTATCAGGTGGGATGCGGGTTCATGGTGGGGACGCCCCGCCAAACGCCGGAGATGCTGATTAAAGACCTGCGCTTTCTAAAGGCGTTTCAGCCGCAAATGGTGGGGATAGGCCCCTTCATACCCCATCGGGATACGCCGTTCGCAAAAGAGAGGCCGGGCAGGTTGGACATAACGCTGAGGCTACTCTCGATCATTCGCCTCATGCTGCCAAAGGTCTTGCTTCCGGCCACCACCGCGCTTGGAACAATCCATCCGCGCGGAAGAGCGATGGGCATACTTGCGGGCGCTAACGTGATAATGCCCAATATATCGCCGCGCGAGGCGCGGCAAAAATACGCGCTGTACGACGGCAAACCCTCCAGCGGAATGGAAACGGCTGAGGGAATCGCGCTTATAGAGCGTGAACTGGAGAAAATCGGATATCGCGTTGTCGTTTCGCGCGGCGACGCGAAAATATAGAATATCCGGCTGACGGGGAAGAAATCTGACCCGAAAGAAAGGAAGAGAATCATGTACAATTCCAAATCAAGCAAGGCCACGGAATTTATCAACCACGAGGAAATCATGGAAAGCCTCGCACACGCCGACGCGCACAAGGACGATATAGCGCTGCTTGAAAGCCTTTTGCAAAAGGCCAGGCCCCAAATGACGCAAAACGGCGTTCGCTGCGCGGGGTTGAGCCATCGCGAAGCCAGCGTGCTGCTGGCGTGCGAAAACCCGACGATCATTCAAAAGATGTACGCCTTGGCCGAGGAGATCAAGATAAAGTTCTACGGCAGGCGCATCGTTATGTTTGCGCCGCTGTATCTGTCGAATTATTGCGTGAACGGCTGTTTGTACTGTCCTTATCACGCGGTCAATAAGCATATTCCGCGCAAGAAACTCACTCAGGAGGAAGTGCGCGACGAAGTCATCGCCTTGCAGGACATGGGGCATAAGCGCCTGGCCATCGAGGCGGGCGAAGACCCCGTGAACAATCCCATAGACTATATTCTGGAGTGCATCGACACCATCTATTCAGTCAAGCATAAAAATGGCGCGATTCGCCGCGTCAACGTTAACATTGCCGCGACAACCGTGGAGAATTACATAAAACTAAAAAATGCGGGCATCGGTACTTACATCCTGTTTCAGGAAACCTATCATAAAGAGAGCTATTTAAAGCTTCATCCGACCGGGCCAAAGCATAATTACGACTATCACACCGAGGCACACGACAGGGCTATGCAGGGAGGCATAGACGACGTAGGTCTGGGCGTTTTATTTGGGCTGGAGAGGTATCGATACGAACTTTGCGGGTTGCTTATGCACGCGGAGCACCTCGAGGCTGCGTTTGGAGTGGGGCCGCACACCATCAGTGTACCACGCGTCAAGCGCGCGGAGGATATCGATCCTGACGTGTTTGACAACGGAATCAGCGATGAAATCTTCGCCAAATTGTGCGCCGTGATCCGCGTGGCGGTTCCCTATACCGGCATGATTATCTCCACGCGCGAGAGCCAAAAGGTGCGCGACATGGTAATACATTTGGGGGTATCGCAGATAAGCGGCGCGTCGCGCACGACGGTTGGCGGATATACGCAAACAATACGCCCCACCGACACTGAGCAGTTTAACGTGTCCGACCAGCGCACACTGGACGAAGTGGTTCGCTGGCTTATGCAGAACGGGTTTATACCGTCGTTCTGTACCGCTTGCTACCGCGAGGGGCGCACGGGAGACAGGTTTATGAGTTTGTGTAAGTCCGGCCAGATACAGAACTGTTGCCAGCCAAACGCGCTGATGACGCTCAAAGAATTTCTGATGGACTACGCCACGCAGGAGACCAGGCGCACGGGAGAAAAGTTGATCGCGGCAGAACTTGAGGCCATTCCCAATGAAAAAGTGCGCGCCATCACACGCGAACGCTTAAATCTCATCGAAAACGGCCAGCGGGATTTCAGGTTTTAGGAGGACGCTATGAGTCTTAATGATACGCCCCTGTCCGGAAGAATCCACATCGCTTTTCTGGGCAGGCGAAACGTGGGTAAATCCAGCTTGGTCAACGCCGTTACCGGGCAAAGTCTGTCCATTGTATCAAACGTAAAGGGAACGACGACTGACCCGGTATACAAATCCATGGAACTCTTGCCGCTTGGCCCGGTAGTCATCATCGACACTCCGGGCATAGACGACGAAGGCGAACTTGGCGCACAGCGCGTAAAAAAAGCCAGGCAGGTTCTCGCAAAAACCGACATCGCCATTTTGGTGACGGACGAGTTCGAAGGGCTTGCGCCCCAGGACGAGGAACTGCTTGGCATGATTCGTGAAAGGGAAATTCCATACATCGTGGTTCGCAACAAGGCGGACTTGGTAAATCAACCATATGCGCCCCTCGGGGACGAAGAGATGCGGGTAAGCGCGAATACCTCGCAGGGAATTGAAAATCTCAAGCGGCGCCTGTGCGGTTTGAATACGGGAGTAACAGCCCGCAGGCTGGTAGGCGATCTGCTCTTGCCGGGCGACATTGTCATACTGGTAACGCCCATCGACGGCGCGGCTCCCAAGGACAGGCTGATCCTTCCGCAGCAGCAGACTATACGCGATATACTCGACGCGAATGCCATCGCGGTGATTTCAAAGGAAACGGAACTTGCGCACTCCCTCGATGCGCTTGCCAAAGAGCCCCGTATGGTGATCACCGACAGCCAAGTTTTTGAACGGGTCGCCGACGAAGTTCCGCAGGACATTCCGCTTACGTCCTTTTCAATTCTCATGGCGCGCCGCAAGGGATTCTTAGAGACGGCGGCGGCGGGCGCGCGAACCCTCGACAATCTGCATGACGGCGACGTTGTGCTTATCAGCGAGGGCTGTACACATCACCGGCAATGCGAGGACATCGGAACTGTCAAATTGCCCGGTTGGATACGCAAGCACACGGAAAAAAAATTAGTATTTCAACATACTTCCGGCGGCGAGTTTCCCGAATCGCTCCGGAACTATTCCCTTGTCGTCCACTGCGGCGGTTGTATGCTTAACGAGCGCGAGATTCACCACCGAATCGCCCTCGCCCGCGACGCGAACGTTCCCTTTACCAACTACGGGATAGCGATCGCGCACATGAAGGGCATCCTCGAAAGGGCGCTAAAGCCGCTGCTGCCGTAAAACGTCAGGACAGCCATAGACATATGCCGTTCACATGATCGTATGTCGCGATGCTTTTCATTTTAGACGATTATGTGCTTGCTTTTTGGGTTAGAGCGTGTTAACCTGTATGCTGAAGGAATTGTACCACTCGAGCGACAGTTTCCGATGAAAGCGAGGGAAGCACATGAATATATTAAAATCGTCCGAAGACTATCTGGAGGCTATGCTGATGATGAAGGAGCGGCATGGAGAGATTCGCTCCATCGATATTGCGAATGAGCTTGGCGTAACCAAACCTTCCGTCAGCTACGCCACAAAGCGACTTCGGGAAAATGGCTATATCACGATGGATAAGGACAGCTTGATCACGCTGACGGACAAGGGCACGGAAATCGCCGGGCGCATCTATGAACGGCACAAACTGCTCACACAGTTTTTGCTGCGGCTGGGCGTGCGTGATGAGATGGCGCGGGCGGACGCCTGTAAAATTGAGCATGACATCAGCGACGAGACCTTTCAGGCTATGAAGCGTCACGCCGGCGTGCATGGCGCGTGATGGACGTTATGCTGATAATTTCAGGCGTTCTACTTTTGATTGATTTGTTTTTTGCTGCTATAATAAGCGGCTTGGGCTGGGCGTATATCGCCGCGTTTGTCTTGACGCTTGGCTGCTTTACCGCCTTTGTCATGGGCGATAAACCGTCCTTTCGAAATACGCCCTTGTCGTATGAAGGACTGTGGCAGCGGCTGAAATTGCTCACGCTTTCTGGCAGCGACGCCAATTCCGTCGTGCGCATACACAGCTATGGCGCGGTCAAGGCAATGGACAAAGCGCGCGCCGCGCAAAAGGAGTCGTCATCATGCCACAGGTAACAAAGGGCGGGAAGTTCATCTTCGGTTGGTCGAGGATCGGTGCGGACGGTGGCATCACCTTGCCGCCGCAGGCTGTACGGGAATATGATATCATCCGCGAGGGAAAGGTCATTCTCTTTACGGGCAGCAAGTCCACCGGCGGTTTTTGCGTGACCCGGCGCGGTCTTTGGCTGACCTCGAAACTGGGATTTGTGCTGGAAAACGTGCCTGCCGTCGCGAATTGCGAGAGCACGCCCTGCACATGGATAAGGATCAAGGGACGACACTATTGCTGGACACAGATCAGCGAATCGGGCGAAATCCTTTTGCCGCGCGAAACGCTGGATTTCCTGCAAATGAAATCGGGAGAACAACTGCTGTCCATCCGCTCCAGCGACATAGCCTTCACCATGGGTCATCACGGACAGCTCGTCGAGCGGGCACGTCTTTTCGGCGGAGAGGTTGAGGTTTACTAGTTTTTGGTGATGATTCATGCGTAAGCCGTGTGCTCAGTCATCTTTTGTTTGCAAGAAATTTAGAAATCGTATATAATAAGGCATAGACGAGCGTAGTGCGCAGAGTGTGGTTTTGTTTATGTTGAGTAGAAAACGCAGCCTTGCGCATATCGGACAACTAAGGAGGCTTGTACATGCCAACTCAAAAGAAACGCTTTACCGAAGCTGAGATCAAGGCGATGCGCGACATCGAAACCTATGAGCACGCGGACAAGAGGCGTTCCAATAATCCGCCTATTGGAATGGCGCAGCATGATACGGCTGCGGAGCCGATGAAAAGCT
This sequence comes from Clostridia bacterium, assembly GCA_030526935.1. GTDB lineage: Bacteria > Bacillota > Clostridia > Christensenellales > Aristaeellaceae > JAUNBY01. The sequence goes on along the minus strand of JAUNBY010000044.1, from coordinate 7,396 downwards.
ATGCCTTTGACCCGCATATTGATCCAACTTTGGATTGGGCGGGAAAAGCAGAAGGTATAAGCTTTGACGTGCCGACATCCTCGATTCATATTCACGAATCAATCAAGCCCCATTCGATTATTGCACGCGTTACGAAGGAGTACAGCGATCGGATCAAAGGACAGTTGGCCGGACAGGTTTCCATGTTTGAAGCGGAAACGCCATCCGAGCGATTGCGCCGCAGACGCGAGACCATTGAGTTCTATAAACATGGCGTCGACTGGACGAATCGCCTTATCGCCGGGGATAGCCTTGTGATTATGAACTCCCTGCTTGAGAAAGAGGGCATGGCGGGGCAGGTTCAAATGGTCTATATCGACCCGCCATACGGTATAAAGTACGGATCAAACTTTCAACCGTTTGTGGATAAGCGTGATGTTAAAGATAAAAAAGATGAAGACCTCTCACAAGAGCCGGAAATGATAAAGGCGTTTCGGGATACGTGGGAGTTGGGTATTCATTCTTACTTGACGTATCTTCGCAACAGGTTGTTGCTGGCGCGCGAACTGTTGGCGGATACGGGGAGCGTATTTGTTCAGATAAGCGATGAGAATGTACACCATGTCAGAGAAATCTGTGATGAGGTGTTTGGCTCTACACACTTTATTAGTCAAATATTTTTGAAGAAAACCACAGGTGCAGGAGCTCCTTCTGATTTACTCACTCCAGCATCTGTCGGAGATTACATTGTATGGTATTCAAAAAACGAAAAATCAATAAAGTATAGAAGACAGTATATGCCGAAAGACATCTCTACTGATAATAAGTATAGATATGTCTTGCTGCCAGATGGTACGCGGGTATCAATAAGCGATTACGCGAAAGAAAAAGGCGAAAACATTCGATTGGATAACTTACCAGCTAATATCAAGGTTTATCGTTTAGATAATCTCACGAGCCAGTCAGGTGGAGATAATGCGCGCTTTCCTGTCGAGTTCAACGGAAAAACATATTCAATATCAAAGGGAAGTTGGAAAACCGGAAGAGAAGGTATGGAAAGGCTCATACAAAAAAACCGTATCGCTGTTGAAGGCAACTCATTAGCTTATATACGTTATTTTGATGATTTTCCATTTACAATAACCAATAATTTATGGGAAGATATCGGCGGTATACAAAGTCGAAAAGATCCCAAGGTATATGTTGTTCAAACTGCAACGGAAGTTATCAAACGTTGTATGCTCATGACCACCGATCCAGGCGATCTCGTCCTCGACATCACATGTGGAAGCGGAACTACGGCTTATGTCGCCGAACAATGGGGACGGCGCTGGATTACATGCGATACTTCTCGCGTGG
>JAUNBY010000044.1:0-5958 GCA_030526935.1 Clostridia bacterium | reverse complement strand
TATGTCGCCGAACAATGGGGACGGCGCTGGATTACATGCGATACTTCTCGCGTGGCGATCACGCTGGCAAAGCAGCGCCTATTGACCGCATCATACGACTATTACAAACTCGCGCATCCGGAACAGGGCGTCGGAAGCGGCTTTGTCTACAAAACCGTGCCTCATATAACGCTCAAATCCATCGCAAATAACGAAGCTCCCGCACAGGAGATTCTCTACGACCAGCCCGAAATAGACAAAACGAAGATTCGCATCACCGGTCCCTTTACCGTAGAAGCGCTTCCCGCTCCGGTTGTCAAACCATTGGACGACAATTCGAAGGTTGAAACGGACGCTACCGCCAAACAATCCGATTGGCGCGATGAACTGCGCGCGACCGGGATTCTGGGACGCGGCGGCGCGAAGATAGAATTCTCACGCGTCGAACCGCTCACGGGCACAAAGTTTCTTCAAGCCGAGGCGGAGACTAAGGAGGATACTCCGCGCCGCGCGGTCATATGCTTCGCGGGCGAAACAATGCCTATGGATTCGCGCATGGTATCCTTGGCATTAGATGAAGCGGAGAACCTGCGCCCCGCGCCAAAGATGATTATCTTCGTGGCTTTCCAGTTCGACCCGGAAGCGTCGAAGGATTTGGACGATTTGAATTGGCCGGGAATGACTATTTTGAAGGTTCAGATGAACACAGATCTCATGACGGGCGACCTGAAAAAGAATCGCTCGTCTAATCAGAGCTTTTGGCTTATCGGTCAGCCGGACGTGGAACTTATACGCGATAAGCGCACCAAATGCAGGTACAAAGTTAAGGTCAATGGGTATGATTATTACGACGTTAAGAAAGGGATCGTCGATTCTGGCAGCACAAACCGTATCGCTATGTGGATGCTTGATGAAGACTATGACGGCATGTGTATTCAGCCCAAGCAGGTATTCTTTCCCATGAGCGGAAAAAAAGATGGATGGAACAAGCTGGCAAAGACGTTGAAGACAGAAATCGACCCGGATTTGATCGAGCAATACGCGGGCTGTGAATCGCTGTGGTTCGATGCGAAACCTAACGGCTCCGTTGCAGTAAAAATCATTGACGACAGAGGAATTGAGAGCATGAAGGTCATGAAGGTAGGTGAAGAGTAATGGCCGGAATAGATCAACTAATTATCAATTCCGCTTTTCGTGAGCCGACGCACCATTGGAAGTATGACCTGCAGGCACAGACGTTCAAACAGGAGACAGGGCGGCGTCCCGCCGGATACTTTGTGGCAGGTCAAGGCACGAATCAATATAACGATATCGGACAGTTTATTGAGCTTGAACTGGTGAACCGCATTCGTCCGCGTGTGAAAGCGTGGCGCGAATCCGGATATCCGGGCGTTACAGGCGTGACCAAAAAACTGCTTGATCATTGGAACGATAAAGACGCCCGCCAATATCAATTCTTCTTTTGCCAAATGGACGCTATGGAAACGCTCATATGGCTGACGGAAGCTCCGGCTACGGATAGAGTCGGCGTAGAAATTCCCGGCGACGGTGGAGCTTTTTGACGCATCTGCACAAAGCTCTGCACAGGCGGCGGCAAGACGACGGTCATGGCCATGCTGATTGCATGGCACATCTGCAACAAGGTAACTTATCCACATGACAAACGTTTTACAAAGAACGTGTTTATCGTTGCGCCCGGGCTTACGGTCAAAAATCGTTTACAGGTGCTGCAAACTGGAGGCGACGATAATTATTATGCACAGTTTAACGTAGTTCCCTTTGGTTTACAAGATAAGCTGCGGCAAGGGCGCGTCAAGATCGTTAATTGGCAGATGCTTGCGTGGGATAGCGCGGAAGTACTCCAAAAACGCAGAAGCGTCGATAAGCGTGGCGCGAAAAGCGACGAATCCTATACGCGCGAAGTGCTCGGCGAGATGGCTAACGCGCAAAACATACTTGTAATTAACGATGAAGCGCATCACGCGTGGCGTAAAAATCCTGAGAACAAAGTCAAGTTGACAAAAGAGCAAAAAGAACAGGCGGAGCAGGCTACTATATGGGTCAGCGGCCTTGACCGCATTCATAAAACGCGGCGCATACTGTCTTGTTATGATTTTTCTGCGACCCCTTTTGCGCCTTCCGGGAAACGAAACGACGAAGAAGCCCTGTTTGGCTGGATTGTAAGCGATTTTGGGCTAAACGACGGCATTGAATCCGGTTTAGTGAAAACGCCTCGCGTCGTGGTGCGCGATGATTCAATTCCCGACATAGAGACGTTCAAGTCCAAATTGTATCATATCTACGCGGAAGAAACCGTGAAGGATGATATAAACCGTGCGGCTAAACAGGAAGAACCGTTGCCGGATTTGCTGACGCAAGCATATTACCTGCTGGGAAAGGACTGGTTGGAGCTTTACTACGCTTGGAAAGACGCAGGTTCTAAGATTCCGCCTGTAATGATTACCGTTGCCAATCGTACAGAGACGGCGGCGCGTATAAAGTATGCCTTCGATCATCAGAGGATACCTGTGCCTGAACTTTGCGTACCCGAGTATACAATTCATATTGATTCCAAGACAATGGACGCCGCGGAAGGTGTGGCAGTAAATTGCGACAACTTCGACGCAGACGATGACACTGAAGGAAGAAAGGTCAGCAAGAAAGAAGCGGCGGCTATACTGCGTGACACCGTTGATACAGTAGGTCAGCGCGGAAAAAGAGGAGAACAGATACGTAACGTTATATCGGTTGGTATGCTCTCCGAGGGATGGGATGCCAAGACTGTTACGCACATTCTCGGTTTGAGAGCGTTCTCCAGTCAGTTGTTATGCGAGCAGGTCGTCGGGCGCGGTTTGCGCAGGACATCCTACGACTTAGCGGATGACAGCGATATGTTCACACCCGAGTATGTCAACATATTCGGTATACCGTTTAATTTCCTGCCTCACGAGTCTGACGATGAAGGCACGCCGCCCACAACGCCTCCAAAGACTCAGGTCGAGTCTCTTCCTGAACGTTCCATGTATGCGATTAGTTGGCCTAACATCATTCGTATAGATCGTACTTTTAATCCCAAGCTTACGATTGATATTAGAGGTATTGATACGCTTGTCATAGAAGCTTGCGAAACTCGCTTGCGTGCCGATCTCGCGCCCATTATCGATGGAAAGACAGACTTGATGAAGTGTACGCAGATAGATTTGCAGAAGCTCGACGCGGAGCTTAGGATGCAACGCATTATTTTCGACGCGGCTTCTCAAGTTTATGGAATGATGGAAGCGTCCTGGCAGAACAAGGGGACGAAGTTCGCGCTTTTTGGACAGGTGGTTCGCTTGGTTGAAGAATACCTCCAATGCGGGGCTATCGTCATAAACCCGCCTCTTTTCAATACAGATCCGTTGAGGCAACGTATCATGTATATGATGAATATGAACAAAATCGTTCAACACCTTTGGAGTTACATCAAACTGGAGCAAACGGAAAGAACTGTTCCCGTTTTCGACAGTGCAAAAAGGATTCGCAGTACAGCCGATATGCCCACTTGGTATACGAGCAAGCCATGTACTGTGACACGACATTCGCAAATCAGTCACTGCGTGTTTGACAGCGCATGGGAGTCAACGGAAAGCTATATCCTTGAGAAGAACCCACACGTCTTGGCGTGGGCCAAAAACGACCACCTTGGGTTTGAAGTCGTGTATGTTTTTGACGGCGTAATCCGCAACTATACTCCTGATTTCTTGATCAAGCTGGATAACGGCAAGACGCTTGTGCTAGAAACGAAAGGTCAAATGACAAGACGGGACGTTGAGAAACGAAAAGCTTTGTCCGAATGGGTAAAAGCCGTAAACGACACAAATGACTTTGGTGTTTGGGTAAACGACGTATCCTTCAATGTTGCCGACGTTGATGGAATCTTACAGAAATACACCGCGAACTAATTAGCATGAAGCTGAGCACCTGAAGTGTTTTGAAATCAGGTAAACGCCCAAGAGGAGAGTGTCGTTGATCGTCAAACAGGACGCGATAGACAAATCCGCAGAGCGATAGGGGGTTGCCCCGGAGGACTGGATCATCGTGCAGGATACACACGAGGCTATCTTCAGCCGCGCAGATTGTCAGCGACTGACGGACATCCTGGGTTCGCACTGAAAGATTAAGCGAGTAGAGCAAGATGGAAGTCCATCTCTGTTTGCAGGAGTGCTGAAATGCGCGGACTGCGGCTCGGCATTGGCGTATTCACACAAAGAGTTGAAGGACGGCACGAGCGTAGGCGTTTATCGGTGTACGAAGTATATCAACAATGGGAAAGTCGCTTGCAGCGTTCATCGCATACAGGAGAACACGCTGGAGGCAATCGTACTGGCTGACATACGCGCACACGCGCAGATAGCTGCTGAAGATCGTCAGCGCTTAAAGAACAAACTGCTGGCAACTCTGCGAAATGGGCAGAAGAGTGAATCTGTATTGCTTCGCAAGCAGCACAGAGACATTGCAAATCGCCAAGAAGCAATCTCCGACGCGCTCAAGAACCTTTACATTGACAAGTGTACAGGCAAACTGCCGGAAGCCGTCTTTCAGAGCTTGATGAACGATTTCACGCGCGAGCAGACTGAACTTGATAATAAAAGCAGCGAATTGAGCAAGCGACTATTGGTGGTCGGAGATGCCGAGGACAACGTTCGCGAATGGTTCAACAGGATTGATGATTGCCTCAACCTGGAAAAGCTCGACCGCGATACTGTAACCGGACTGATTGAGTCCATCATAATCCATGAAGGGGTCAAGACGCAAGGACAGCGGACGCAGGAGATTGAGATTTACTACCGTTTTGTCGGCTCGATAGCGTCAAAAAACACCGATGAGGACATTGCATAGGAATGGTACTCCTAAACAATGCCCTCACAGGTTTTTATAAAGCCCCAGTCACTAAAAGGGTCTTTATGTATTGGCGGAGAAGGAGGGATTCGAACCCTCGCGCCAGTTATCCCGGCCTACTCCCTTAGCAGGGGAGCCCCTTCGGCCATACTTGGGTACTTCTCCTTGTTTTGGCGGAGAGAGAGGGATTCGAACCCCCGGTGCCTTTCGACATCACTGGTTTTCAAGACCAGCGCCTTCAACCACTCGGCCATCTCTCCAAGTCAAACCAGCGAACTATATTATAACAAATAGTTCCGATTTTGTCAATGGGTTATCAAAATTTTACATTGATACTCGCGTTCATGCACATGTTCATGCCTTGAAAATTGTTCATGTTCATGAATGAAAAAAATCGACATGATCGGACGAGATTGAGTTGAGGAACTGCGTGTCCATAGCGCAACGCCACATACGCAGGGGATGATCTAATGCGATTTCTTTCCCCGTTGTCCATTAACCCGGATATCGCGGTCTCCTTGAAGTTGGAAGCGGGCGTCAAGCCATCACCCTCCCGCGAGGCGCAGAATAACTTTTGCGTCCTTACCCACAGCTTTTTGTGCGAACGCCGCGGGCGCCTGCTCAAAGGGGAACTCCGAAGTGATAATCTCCTCCAGCCCCAATCTTGGGGCTAATTCCAGCGCCGGCTGATACATCGATATAGCGGGATAGACGGCGGTGACAAATGCGTCTTTCCAGTACAGGTTGAACAGGTTCAGCGGCAAGTCATAATTCATGCCGTACAATCCAAAATAGACGAGTATGCCTCCCCGGGCCAGCAAATGAAAGGCGATGCGGCTGGAGGAGCGGCTGCCGGAAGCTTCGATGACCGAGTCGTACCCCAGATCATCGGAGTAGGCCAACGCCTGTTGAAAAAAGTCCGGCGCATGGGGATCGAAAGCGGCCTGCGCGCCGAAAGCCATCGCCATCGCGCGCTTCTCCGGGTGCGGATCCGCCACCGCAAGTTTGGCAATGGGGGAAAGCATGGCCAGCTTGGTCATCAAAAGGCCCATTGCCCCGCCGCCCAGCACCAGTATCGATTTCCCGTAACCGAGGTTCGCT
>JAUNBY010000477.1:2056-2319 GCA_030526935.1 Clostridia bacterium | reverse complement strand
AATCGCTGGGCTTGAGACAGCGACGGTGTAGCCTGTTCGCTGTCCATCGCTTCAAGCAGGTTGGACTGCTCATCAGGCTTCAGATAGGAAAGTTCGACGGCGGGATTGAGGGCAATTTTACGGTTATCGACCATATCCAGTAGAGGGGGAATAAGTTCGGTAAGGCGTATGAAGCGCTGTACTTGACCGGAGCTTTCGCCCGCGCTTTTCGCAACCTCAGCACGTGCGTCTAACTTCTGTCCAATTTGGACAGAAGTCAAATC
>JAUNBY010000477.1:0-2046 GCA_030526935.1 Clostridia bacterium | reverse complement strand
CTCGCGCCTTGCCTCTTTATCGCTTCCAGCTTCATTTTATACGCGAAAGCCCGTTCACTTGGAAGAATACTCTCACGCTGGATATTACTGTACACCATGATAATGGTTGCCTCATCGTCGCCCAAATCCCGAACGATTACCGGCATGGTTTTAATCCCAGCCAACTCACATCCGCGCTTGCGCCGATGCCCCGCGACAAGTTCATACCCGCCGTCCTCGCGCGGGCGAGCGATAGCGGGAACCAGTACGCCGTGTTCACGGATACTATCCGCGGTTTCCATCATTCTTTCATCATCCACCACCTTGAAAGGGTGGTCTTTGAAAGGAAACAGCTCCGTCAACGGAATCTCAGCGATCTTCCCCCGCGTAGCTTCCGTCCGGCTTTCTTCGGTGCTGAATATGTCATCTACAGGTGTCGGACTTATGTTTCTGGCGCTGCTTTTCAATCTCCAACACCTCCTTCGTCAGCGCATGATAGGCTGTGGCAACCTTTCCCTTGGGATCGTGCGCGAAGATGCTCTTACCTTCGGCGCTGGTTTCCGCGGCGCGAACGGAGTGGGGAATATCGGTGTTGAAAACCTTGATCCTTCCGCCATAGGTATCTCGCAGCAGTGCGCTGACTTCTTTCGCGTAATTCGTGCGACTGTCCACCATAGTCAACAGAATGCCGTCGATTCTGATCTTCGGATTGATCTGCCTGCGAATCTTGTTTATAACAATGACATTTGCGGTCATTTGTCACCTCCCGCGATTCCAGTGTAGGAATAGCGCCATTGATTATATTCCTCTTTCATGATTTTGTCTGCCGCGTTCTAATAATAAGGCGGTACGCTGTGATGATCGTTTATTGGCATTTCCATGATGTAATATTTCAACAAAAAAGCCACCCATATTCTGGGCAGCTTCTGTGAAACAGAATGCCGTGGAGCTGCTTTTTTACTTCATGCAAAGGGTCTTTATTTCAATCCCTCCTTCTCCGCCACACGGAAAGCCCTATTATTAGGACTTTCCGCTTGTTTTTTTGATGATAATACCCTTTAATTTACCCTTTACAGGCTTTTTTATATTCTTTATGTATGCCTCCATTCGCGATGCTGATTCCTTTTTCATTTCATCCGTTACATGTCCGTATTGGTCGAGCGTGAACGCCGCTGTAGCGTGGCTCAGCGCCTCCTGGACATCCTTCACGTTGTCGCCGGATTTTAACGCGGCGACTGCGTAACTGTGCCTCATATCGTGAAAGCGAGCGTCAGGTATGCCCGCCGGCGATGCAATCTCCTTGAAGCGTTTATAGAAAAAGGCTTTATAACACTTGTAAGCAACGGAAGGACAACCAGAGAGCCTAATGTATATTCCATGTCGGAAGGCTGGAAGACATGGCGTGGCAAACAAAAGACTAAGCTGAAAACCAAAAAACATAAATCAACAGTAGAGCCATCTGACAGTAACAAAGATATTATTGCTGAATACCAAAAAACGTACATGATGAAACATAGCGTTTGCACTTCGGCTCCAAGTCTATCCGCTTTCTTCGCTTCACCGATGACCGCGCTGGGGATTTTCCACGCGAACACGCGCGGCCAAAGAGCGCCTTTTGGGGGGAGTGGTATGGTATAATATATAAAGGTGGTGTGATTCACACCAAGCTAGCGAGGTGTAAATATTTTGAAAAGAGATACCTGTAGCACGCTTCACATCTATGTTTTTAGTGGTTGAATCACTGGTGTGATTTACACCAGTGCGCCACAACTTGAGGTTATCGGACAATAAAACTGCTTAAAGCCCTACCACAAGCCGGTTGCAGGGTTATTCATACAATTCCACCATTGGTGTGAATCACACCAAGCATTGGTGTAAATCACACTAGCCAAAAAATTTTATAAGCCATGCGCTACAGCCGTATTTGACAACCTCCGAACAGCTTTAAGCGATGTGGGATGACGCCGCGAGTTAATCGCCGATTAATGGCAATTATTCGACGATTAATTCAATTAATCCTCCGTATAATTGCATTCTTCACCCCGATAATGCAATTATGCCATTGAC
>JAUNBY010000476.1 GCA_030526935.1 Clostridia bacterium | reverse complement strand
GCGAGGGGAAGACCTTCATACACGACGGCTGCGAGATAACGGAAGTTATCGTGGCCTACCGCGATAAGCGGTAATACCTGTCTGGCGCTCCAAATAAACGGCGCGAGCCTGAACCAATCAAGCCGGAAGGCAAATCCCGCGGGCTGCGGGCAGTAATAAAAAAGAGGTGTAAAAAATGGGCAAGATGACACTCGCCGTGATCTACGGCGGACACAGCTGCGAGCACGACGTATCTATAATATCGGGTCTTCAGGCCGCCGAAGCCGCGCAAAGCGCCGGTTACGACGTCGTGAGGACGTATATAGACCGCGAGGGGCGCTGGTTCACGGGGCAGTCGCTGGACGACGTGAAATTCTACACGTCATTCGACGAAACGAAGCTCACGCGCGTGATTCCCCTGGGAGAAAACGACAAGCTCATACTGTGCAAATACCCCGACAATAAAAAGCACCTGCTCGCCTCGCGGCAGGACGTGGCCGCGTGCGACGCGGCCATCCCCGTCATGCACGGCATGAACGGCGAGGACGGGACGCTTCAGGGGCTTTTTGAAATGCTCGACGTGCCCTACGCCTCGAGCGGCGTGACCGCCAGCGCCATAGGCATGGACAAAATCGCCATGAAGCGCTTTTTCACCGGCTGCGGCTTTCCCGTTATAAAGGGCGAGACCGTCGAACGCGACGCCTGGCAGACCCACCGCGACGAGTGCCTTGAGCGCATTGAGGCGTCTTTGGGATATCCCGTGTTCACAAAGCCCGCCAACTTAGGCTCCTCCATAGGTATTAACCGCGCCGACGACCGCGACGCGCTGATAAACGCCATAGACGTTGCCGCCTCGTTCGACAGGCGCGTTCTCGTCGAAAAGGCCGTGTTGAATATGTGCGAGGTCAATTGCGCGGTTATGGGCTACGCGGGGGACTTAATCGTATCCGAAACCGAAATGCCCGTCTCCTGGGACAAATTCCTCACCTACGACGAGAAGTACCTGCGCGGCGGCAAGGGAGCGAAGGGCGAAAAAGCCCCGTCGGGCTCCAAGGGGATGACGTCTCTCAGGCGCAAGCTTCCCGCGCCCATAGGCGAGGACAAAAACGCCGTAATCAAAAACCTCTCCCGCGAGATATTCCGCGCGCTCGACTGCCGGGGCGTGGCGAGGATAGACTTTATCATCGACAAGGACGAGGACGTTATCTACGTAAACGAGATAAACACCATTCCCGGCTCCCTCGCGTTTTACCTGTTCGAGCCGGTTGGCCTGAGCTTCCCCGCGCTCATCGATAAGCTGGTGGACGACGGCCTCAAAGCCCACGCCGATAAACGCAGGAGCGTGTTCTCCTACGATTCGAACATACTCAGGCGCGGGGGCGGAAAGAAGTAGTCCCTGTCATGCGCGTATTCGAGGGTTGCGTGACAACGAACCCGTAGGGGCGCGCAATGCGCGCCCGCCAGCCTGTAATCGGCGGGTTTGCGGCCGAGCGTCGGTTTGGCCGTTCCCAACGCGCCGCCCGCTTCCGGCCTGACCGTTCTCGTTTGCCGTCCGCGCGCGAGCGCGAAAGTCAGGCCGCTATAGCGTATATCTTGTTCAAGCCCGAAATTTTGATGCGCCGGAGCGTCTCCTCGCATACGTAAATTCCAAACTCCCGGTTGTACGATTCCACGACGGACTGCCACGACCTCTTATCTATCACTTGCGACATTATGACGTGTCTCTCCCGCTCGTCGAGGGCTTCAAACCATATTTCCACGTATTCTATATCGCCCTCGACGCGCTTTTTCTCCGCCGCGAGCCGCTCAAGTACGCGGCGCAGCGCCTGCGCCGCCGGGAGGGTTCCGTCGGACAGATCGGCGGCTATGTCCCCCGTGCGATCCACGACGCCCCCGCCGCCCGGCATTCCCGTAAGCTTTACGGCCGTAACCTCCGCCGCCGTTTCCTCTACCAGCCTTATCTCCCTTCTCACGCGCTTCATCTCCGCGCATATGTGCCTGCGCCTCAGCGTATTCGCCTTATAACTTCCAAGCAGCATATCTATCTGTGCCTTCAACATCGCAACCCCTCCAATTCGAATTTTATTCACGTTTTATCTAATTATACTCGAATTGAATCCACATGTCAATATGTGAAATGAAATTTTTTCACAGCTATTGATGTGCATACGTATTTGTGATATAATCTGAACGCGGGGAGGTGGGAGATGTGCGCGCGGCCGACTATGCGAGGGCTGTGAACAGGGCTTACGAATGCCTGGCGGATTACTGTCCCGGGAGTCTTCCGGTAGACGTCGAAAAGGCGGCGTGGGAGATATGCCGCGCGAGGGTTATGACCTAC
>JAUNBY010000475.1 GCA_030526935.1 Clostridia bacterium | reverse complement strand
AAAACGCCGACGACCTTGACAACATGGGTCTGGTTGGCGCGCTCGTACCCACGAGTTGCATACACGAAGAAGAAGCCAACGGCATGAGCGAGATAACGCTCGAACATCCGCATGATGAATAACAAGCTATGATAAGCGCAAGTTGGATGAAATGCTGCGCTATTATGAGAGCAAAGGTGCGGATGTCATTCTTTTGAGTGAATTGACTGCATAAAGGACAAATCCAGTTAGTCAGATGGTAAGCATTCAATAAAGGAACAACGATGGCTGAATATCACGACTTTGCTTCCGTCGATTAGCGAGTTCTTAGTCGAGCTTGTCAGAACGTTCGGAGCAGCTAAATCAGTAAGTAATGTTAAGATAGTTGCGAAAAGAGTGCTTTTTGTAAACTAAGAGAACTCCGATCAGGAAAGTGCGATATGTTACTGCCGCATCATCCCGATGAGAATCAGAGAGGGCATTATCCGATATTTTACTGATTCAGTATTCGCCCACTCCACTCACACATCCGAGCCTGCCTTTTTGCATCGGATACCTTCATGCGTCTAGAATATGGTGGAATACAACCTCGGCTCAATATCTAATAACCTTGTGTGCTCAACAGGTGAATTCAACACACCTGAAAACCATAAAAGAAGAAAAAGAGCGATATAGCAAATAAGCTCTGTGAAAGCGAAGCTTAAAATACTGGGGTGGTCAATTATATTTGATTCGATGTTTGCGCCGATAACGCCGCCCGCTTTGATTCGCCGGATCGCGTTCGAACCGACAAAGCAAAGCGGGCGGCGTTGCCTTTATTTCGACGCAAATTCGCGCATGAGGCCGTAAAAACGCTTGTATCGCTCGAAGTTGGCTTTGTAAAGGGCTACGCGTCCGGGTTGCGGGTCGAAGCGGCGGTCATAGCTTATCATCGCGTCTTGCGCCTCGCGCACGGTTTTATATTTACCCGTACCCGCAAGGCACAGTATGGCGCTCGCGAGCGTTCCCGCTTCCTTGTTGCGCGGGAGATAGACCGGGCGGTCGAACACGTCTGCTCTTATCTGCATCCACACGCTGGAGTTGGAGCCGCCGCCGACGGTTATTATCTTTCGAACATCTATTCCCACGTCGGTAAGGCATTCGATATTTACCATCATCTCATAGCTTTCACCCTCCAAAAACGCTTTGAACAGCTTGCCTCGCGACGTACCAAGGCGCAGGCCGTATATCGCGGCGGGAGTATCGGCGTCCATATAGGGCGTTCCCGCGCCGGCGAGGTAGGGAAGCATAAGAATTCCGGTGGGTTCAGCCGGGGTTTCCGAACCGAGTATGTCGTAGGCGTCATTGCGCCCGGAAACGTCCGCGGCCATGTTATCCCTGAACCACTTGACCACGCATCCTCCCGACATATTGAAGGCGTAAGTCACATAGCGCCCCGTGTCCATGAAAGGCACGATGGGGAAGGAATACGTCATAAGCGCGTCGATATCGAGCTTGTCGGCGGACATAACGGCGGTGATGCAGTCTACGGTGCCCATGCCGTTGGCGATATCGCCCGCCTCCCACGCGCCGCTTCCGAGCGCCGCCAGTATCTGATCGTGTCCGCCCACGATGAGCCGCGCGCCTTCGCTTACGCCCAGTTCGCGGGCTATGCCGGCGCTCACGCCGCCCACCACGCTTCCGGAGGGAGCGACGTCGGGAAGCGCCGCGGGGTCGATCGTGGAAAAGGCGACGGCGTCGTCTATCCAGCGCTTTTCAAACACGTCGAACATGGCGCTTCTGGCCGCGAGCGAGTAGTCGCAGCAGTGCCCCGCGCCCATCATGTACGTCATGAAATCGGCTATAAAGCACAGCTTTTTCGTCTTTTCGAGAACTTGAGGGGCGTTGTTTCTCATCCAGCGCAGTTTGTACAGCGCGAACATCGGATCAATAAACTGTCCGCAATGTGAGAATACCTCGCGCTCGTCGCGAGTCGCCCTGTATTCCTCGCATTCGCGCTGACCGCGCTTGTCCATGTATATCATCGTCTTGCACAGCACATTGTCGTTTTCGTCGAGGCATACGAAGGATTCGCCGAACGATGTGACCGAAATCGCATCTATAGTCTCGGGGCATTCCGCGGCGGATTCGCGTATGACTTCTTTTGCTTTTTGCCAGAGTATTTCCGGGTCGAGTTCAAACTTTCCCTCAGCCTCGCCTATGAGGTTGTACTCGCGGTAGGCGTGGCTGAAAACCTGCCAGTCAGAGCCAAATACGGTGCTTTTGACGCCCGTGGTTCCGACGTCTAAACCGATGACCGCCATTTGCTTCACTCCCTTATTTATGAATGAGTTGAGTGAAATTCTATCGTGA
>JAUNBY010000474.1 GCA_030526935.1 Clostridia bacterium | reverse complement strand
ACGCCGTCTATGGCTTCTACGGCGTCCAACAGCGTCATATCGCTTCCCTTTCCGTAGCTCGCCAGATGTATCCCCGTAACCACGATTTCCTTATAACCCGCCCTCGCGAGCCTCGCGGCCTCGTTTTTGACGGCCTCTGCGCTCATCGACCTCACGGGGCCTCTGACGTAGGGTATTATACAGTAGGCGCAATAGCGGTCGCAGCCCTCCTGTATCTTCATGACCGCGCGGGTTTTTCCCTCGTGACGGCTCACGGCGAGGTTTTCAAATTCCCATTCGCCGCCCGTCTCTATGGCGCTTAATATCTTTTCTCCCCGTCTGGCCTTTTCGTATAATTCGACGACCTCGCCCCGGCGCTTTGCGCCTATTATGAGCCTGACTCCCGGCAGAGCCGCCGCCGCCTGGTCGCGCTGAGCGAGGCATCCGGCGACGATTATATCGCTTTGCGGATGCTCGCGATGAACCCGCCTTATGGCCTTGAGGGATTTCTGATCGCCGGTTCCGGTCACGGTGCAGGTGTTTATTAAATACACGTCGGCTTCGCCGTCGAAGGGGACGCCGGTATAGCCGCTGTTTTCAAAAAGTTCGAGCATGGCCTGTGTGTCGTATTGATTGACCTTGCATCCGAGGGTGTGACACGCGATTGTGCGGCTCATCAAATATCCCCCCAAAGCCCCTGTACGAGAGCGGCGGTTGCGGCCGCTGCGGTCTCGGCGCGAAGTATACGCCGTCCGAGCGTTACAGCCACGGCTCCCGCCCTGCGCGCGTCGTCGGCTTCACTGCCGGTTATGCCGCCCTCGGGGCCTATAAGTATCGTTATCTCGCGGCAGTCGGGCATTTTTTCATAAACGTCCCTCGCGCGAAGCCCTTCGCATTCCTCCCAGGGCATCAGAGCCAGTTCGGACGATGAAATCGCCTCGACGGCTTTTTCCCAGTCTATGGCGGGGCTTATCGAGGGTACGCGCGCGCGGCGGGACTGTTTGACCGCCTCGCGCGCGATCTTTTCGAGCCTGTCGCTCCTTTTGTCCGCAGCTACGCAGCGGCTCATATTGACGGGGATTATGGCGCTTACGCCCAATTGAGTGAGCTGATTGACGGCGGATTCGAGCTTGTCGGATTTGAGGCAGCCCATCAAAACCGTGAGATTCAGGGTACTTTCATTAGAAGGCAATCGCCTGATTATCTCAGCCGACACCGACCTCGATTCGCACGTCAGCGTCCGCGCGAGATACCTTCCTCCGACGCCGTCGGATATGACGATCTCGTCCGCCTGTTTAAGGCGCATGACCTTTACGGCGTGGCGGCTTTCGTCCTCGTCGAGAACGACAATATTATCCGATATGCGCGAAGCGTCCGCCAGAAAGCTATGCATTTATATTCCTCGCGCAAATGGCCACCCACTCGCCCATATGCTTCAGTTCCTGTATAAGATACCCCGCCTTTTCAAGAGCCGCTATAACGGCGTTGCTCCTGGCAAAAGGTATTCCCGAGCAGATGAAATATCCGCCGGGGAGCACGTGTTTTTTAACCGGGGCGGCTATCTTGATTATGACGTCGGCGATAATATTGGCGGTTATCACATTGGCCTTCTCGTCGATATTTTTAAGCAGGTCGCCCTTTACGACGCGAACGTTTTCTATGCCGTTGAAAGTCACGTTGTCCCTTGCGGTCTTGACCGCGAGGGGGTCTATGTCTATCGCCAGGACGCTTTTCGCGCCGACCATGGAGGCGGCAATAGCCAGTATCGCGCTTCCGGTGCCGATGTCTATCATGGTATTTCCGCTTTTTACATAGCGCTCTACCATCTCGACGCACATGGCCGTCGTCTCGTGAGCTCCGGTTCCGAACGCCATTCCGGGATCGATTTTGATTATCCTGTCTCCGGTCTTTTCCTCGACGGAGCACCAACTCGGCGTTACGACGAACGTATTCCCGAGTCTTATAGGCGAAAACTGTTCCTTCCAGCCCTCCGCCCAGTCCTTGTCGTCCACCTCGCGCGTTTCAATTGTCAGTTCGCCCGCGTCCGTCAATCCCTCGAACGCCTTGCGCATGTAGCTTACGGCGGCTTCGGCGCCGTCTGTGGAATAATACCCGGTGACGAGCACGTTCTCCGGCATTTCGTCTACCAGCTCGTCGTCTATCATATCCCAGCCGTTCGGTCCCTTCGAATCCCGTAAAGCCGCGACCTCGGATTTGTCCTGTATAACCGTGCCGGACGCCCCGGCCTGTATCATTATGTCGCTCACGGCGTCCGCCGCCTCAGATGTGGTTGACACGGTCAATTGCTGCCACTGCATAATTCCTCCGCTATACGACCGTATTCTCCAAACGGCCGATCTTC
>JAUNBY010000473.1 GCA_030526935.1 Clostridia bacterium | reverse complement strand
GCGCGTCAACCGTCGCAATGCCCGCAAACGGCGGATTACCTGAAAGTGGATACATCACCATTATAAAATAAAATCGTACAGAAATAAAGCGCGTTACGAATAATTCACAATTTCATAGTCCGATGCCCCGTCCTCTGTTCACCGCGTAAGCGGCAAAGGTTCGCCGCGTGAAACGCGATTGTTCACCGTCGAATGTTGACATGTTAACATTCGCGTGTTATCATAGCGTCCATTCGAATAAAGGAGGATGCGTCATGGTCGAGCCGCGTTTTGAAGTCTTTTTTTCGTATATATCGGGCATATACCGAGCCATTCAGAGTCTCAGAGCGCGGTTCTCGAAGGAATCCGGCATACAGTCCGTACATGTTTTCTGGATACATCTGCTTCGCCGTCATCCCGAAGGTTTGACCGCCGCCGAAATCGCCAGGCTTTCACAAACCACAAACTCGCTCGTCTCGAGGGAGATAAAGGCGCTTGTCGAACGGAAACTGATCTACACGCAGGAGCCTTCCCCCCGCAGGCGCTACGCGTGGAAGTTTCGGCTGACCCCCGGCGGACAGGCGATCGCGGAGGATATCGACCGCGTCGCGATAAACGTGCAGACCACCGTAAGCTTAGGCATCTCCGCACAGGAGATGGAGACCTTCTACTCGGTTCTGTCGAGGCTTTATGCCGGCTTTTCCCAAATTGAGGCACAAAATATAACCGGAGGTAATTATGAGCGTCCAAATAATCGTTGATTCGGCCTGCGATATTCCCATAGGGGAAGCGCAACGGCTCGGATTGATCTTTCTTCCGTTAAAAACCATCATCGACGGCGTCGAATATCTCGATGGCGTGACCATCAGCCCCGATGAATTCTATAAAAAGCTCGCCTCGTGCAAAGAGATTCCGACCACGAGCCAGGTCCCCCCGAGCGATTTCTCAAACGCCTACGGCCAGGCCCTGTCAACGCATGACGAGGTTCTCGTCATAACGCTTTCGTCGAAGATATCGGGTACTTATCAAAGCGCCGTTATAGCCCGCGGCGAACACGACGGCAAGGTGTGGGTTGTGGACAGCGAAAGCGCTTGCGTCGGAGAGCGCGCGCTCGTAGATTATGCCGTCAGGCTGCGCGACGCGGGCATGTCCGCTGGGGAAATAGCCGATGAACTCAACGTCGCCAGGAAGCGAATTTGCCTTCTGGCGCTCGTGGATACCCTCAAATACCTTCATAAAGGCGGGCGCCTGTCCCGCGGCTCCACGCTGTTAGGCACGGTTCTGAGAATCAAACCGGTGCTCAGCGGCGTAAACGGCGAGCTCGCCGTATTGGGGAAGGTTCGCGGCACGAGGCAGGGCTATAATTTCGTAAACGACATCATACAAAAGCGCGGCATCGATTTTTCAATGCCTATGATGTTCGGCTATTCGGGAAGCGACGATTCGAGGCTTCGCGAATACCTCGAAAACAGCCGAGGCGTCTGGGATAAGCTCGAGGGCGATATTCCCGTCTGCGCCGTCGGGAGCACAATAGGCGCGCACGTCGGGCCGGGATTTGTCGCCATGGCGTTTTTTGCCGGAGAGGAAGGACAAAATGTTTAAGGCAATACTTTTCGATCTCGACGGAACGCTGCTGTCGATGGATATGGCCGAGTTTACGAAGGGATACTTTGGGCTTCTCGCGAATAAAGCCGCCACAGCGGGTTATGAACGCGGGAAATTAATCGATACGGTCTGGCGCGGCACTCGCGAAATGATAAAAAACGACGGTTCAATGTCCAATGAAGCGCGATTCTGGCAGACTTTCGCCGAGGTTTACGGACAGGCGGCGCTGGCCGACAAGCGCGTATTCGACGAATTTTACGCGAACGAGTTTGGCTTAGCCGTGAGTTTCACGCGCCCCAATCCCGCTCTCGCGCAACAGGTTGTCGCCGCCGCCCGATCTAAGGCGGAAAAGCTCATTTTGGCCACAAACCCGGTTTTTCCGCTCGTCGCGATCGAAGAGCGCCTGTCCTGGCTCGGGCTGAAGACGTCGGATTTCGACTTCGCGTCGTCCTATGAGAATTCATCTTTCTGCAAGCCCAACCCGGAATACTACAGGCAGCTTCTGCGTCTCGCGGGCGCTTCCCCCGACGAGGCCCTCATGATAGGAAACGACGTCGCGGAGGACATGGAAGCCGCGGGCAAAGCGGGCATACGCTGCTATATCGTAAGCGACTGCGTTATAGGCGAACCCGGCGGCGAAGAATACGCCTCGGGCGCGCTCGCGCAGCTTCCCGCGTGGCTTAAAGGGCTTTAATCAGCAGTTTGCGGCCGACCGTTGGTCTGGGCGTTCACAATGCGTTGCCCGTTGTCGGCCGCAAGCCGCG
>JAUNBY010000472.1 GCA_030526935.1 Clostridia bacterium | reverse complement strand
CGGCTTTTGAAAAACTCCTCAGCTTTCCAACCATCAGAAAGCACTCCAGATTCCTGATCGTCATATAGTCTACCCTCCCTATGCGCATATGCCTTTTCGTAGTATGTTAACGCTATCCGAAATGCCCTGATCCGGTGATATTTTGTGCCTGAAGGCGCTTTCCCGCAGGTATAGCGAAGCTTTTAATGGGGCAGCGCTCTGTTACGTAATAAGGTCGTCTCAGTCGGGCGTTGAGCGGCAGTATCAACCCATCTTGATTAAGGAGTGCTTTAAGCACATAAATAATAAACAAATTTACATTTTCGATACAGCGCTATATAATAAATATATAAACCGTACCAACAGTGTGATTATAGCATGAAGGCAGTACATTAAAATAAAAGAGGGGGATAACAATGGGTAAAAACAAGTCGACGATTTCGCGCAGAGATTTTCTCAAGTCCGCCGCGATAGGCGCGGCAACCGTAGCGGGCGCTAATTTGATAGGCGGCATACCCGCTATAGCCGAGTCAGAGATAGTTCCGGGCAAGATCTATAACGAACCCGCATCCTGGGACTATGAAGCCGACGTCGTAACCGTAGGCACCGGTACCTCTATGTATGGCACGACACGCATGGCCAATGAAGGCCTGAAGGTCATCGCCATTGACGCTTTCGCGGTAGCGGGCGGATCGGCAGGATTCTCCGGCGCGGTTCTCTGGCTTCCGAACAACCCGCTTTCGCGCGAGATGGGAGATACACGCGAGCTTTCGCGCGAATACGTGGTGCACGGATGCGGCATGGCCAACGTAAAAGACGACGTTATCGACGCTTTCCTCGACAACACTACGCCGATGCTCGAGTATATGGATCCTTTGTTTATGGAAAGTTCGTATCAGTTGGGTTACTGCGTCTCGCCTGAACTCGGAGACTACCACCCGCACTGGCAGGGCGGCATGGTCGAAGGTCGTTCGGTCGATTGGCGTCCCAACAAGGACAATGTAAATTATAATCGCGACGCCGTTAAGTGGCGCGCCGCCTATCTTGAGATCGCAGAAAAAGCAGGCGTTCAGATAATGACATCCACCAAGATGACCAAGTTTGTCTACCGCTTCGACGAGGAGGATGTGCCGGAGGTATTGGGCATAATCGCGGAGCAGGATGGCAGGCAGATCGCTATAAAGGCCAAGAAAGCCGTGCTTTTCGCGCCCGGCGGATTTGAGTGGAATTGGGAAATGCAGCGCGACTTTTCCGCCGTTCCGGATTCCTATCCCTGCTCGACGAGCACCAACGACGGCACCGCCCTCAAGGCGATAATGCCGCTTGGCCCCGAGCTTACCAACATGTCCGCTCAGTTTGGAATTTTGACCTTTGAAGACAGAGCCAAGGAGCAAATGCCAATGGGCGCGCCCGCGGCCATCATATTCCAGCATCACAATCCTCACTGCATCATGGTCAACATGGAAGGCCGCAGGTTTATGAACGAGGCAGCCGACTATGCCACACAGCATAAGCAGTTCTATCACAGCAATACCTACGGCGACAATGTGCGCACCAACGGTCCCTGCTGGCTCGTCTGCGACCAGCAGAAGATCGAAAGCCCCGCCGGATTCATAAGCGGCGCTTATGAAGGCGACCTTGATGAGCGCGGCGTATTCCCGTATATAAAGAGCGCCGACACACTCGAAGAACTCGCCGACATCATGGGCGTGAACAAGGAGAATTTCCTCGCGGAAGTTGAGAAGTTCAACAAATTCGTGGAACAGGGACGCGATGATGACTTCCATCGCGGAGAGAGCCGCTTTGATAATATATTCTTCCAGTATTGCGCCGATACGCCGGAAGACGTATACCGTACGCTTGGCAAGATCGAGAAGCCCCCGTTCTATGCCGGCAAGGTCGTTCCCTGTACGCTTGGAACTTGCGGAGGCCCGCGCATCAACGGCAAGGCTCAGGTCATGCACGTATCCGGAAAGCCGATAGCGCGCCTGTATGGATGCGGAAACGGCACCGGTTGCGGCGGCCCCGGCACCGCCTATGGCGGAGCGGGCGGAACGCTTGGCATAGGCTTCACGATGGGCTTCATCGCCGGCGGAGAGATCGTGGAAAACGTAAAAGAAGACTGGGCGTAATTCAATAACAGTATCGCTAACGCCTGCCGGGGAGAGTCTCCCCGGCAGGCGCGGTTTATAATCGCATGGATCCTATGCTAATCCAAATAGCGGCCCACTTTATAGCCCGCGTGTATGGATGTCATGATAGAGACGGGTTGGTCACATCCCGCCGCGTAAGCATTGTAGCCAGCCGCCCTGATTTCATCGAGAAGCGCGGTATTGGCAACCATGTCATAACACTCAATGACGGTGTCGC
>JAUNBY010000471.1 GCA_030526935.1 Clostridia bacterium | reverse complement strand
TGACCGGGGCGCTATTGAATCTTAATGGGATATGCGTTACAATAGCAGTAAAATCGCATTAGTGAAAGGATGAACAGATATGAGCCAGTTAAAAGGAGCCTGTATTATAGGACAATCGGGAGGCCCGACCAGCGTAATCAACGCCTCCGCCTACGGAGCCATTAAAACCGCGCTCGACTGCCCCGATATAACCCGCGTGCTCGGCGCTCTCAACGGAATTCGCGGCGTGCTCGACGACAATCTCATCGACATGGGCAAGGAAGATCCCGCCGAACTGGAATACATGAAATACACCCCGTCATCCGCCCTGGGTTCCTGCCGCTATAAGCTCAAGGATCCCGACGTCGACGACGCCGACTACAAGCGCATACTCGAGATATTCAAGAAGTATGACGTGCGCTATTTCTTCTATAACGGCGGAAACGACTCCATGGACACCTGTAACAAAATCTCTAAATACATGCTCAAAAACGGATATGAATGCCGCGTAATGGGCATACCCAAGACCATAGACAACGACCTGGCGGGAACCGACCATTGCCCGGGCTTCGCCTCCGCCGCCAAGTACATCGCGACCTCCGTCATGGAAGTCTATCGCGACTGCCATGTGTACGATACCGGAATGGTCACCATAATCGAGTGCATGGGCCGCCACGCGGGCTGGCTCACCGCCGCCGCCGCGCTCGCCGGCATAAAGGGCAACGGCCCCGATCTCGTGTACCTGCCGGAAGTCGATTTCGACATGGATTCCTTCCTCGCGAAGGTCAAGGCGATCTATGAAAAGAACAACAACTGCATAGTCGCCGTGTCCGAAGGCATACACGACAAGGACGGCACTTTCATCGCCGAATACGCCAGCAAGGATCGCGCGAAGGACAGCTTCGGCCACGCTCAATTGGGCGGACTGGCCGCGTATCTCGCCGACGCCTGCAAAAAGGCGACGGGCGCCAAGGTTCGCGGAATAGAATTGAGCCTTCTTCAGCGTTGCGCCGCGCACTGCGCCTCCCAGACCGATATAGACGAATCCTTCGCCGCGGGCAAGGCCGCCGTCGAAAACGCCGCCGCGGGCGTCACCGACAAGATGGTCGGCTATGAGCGCTCCTATGTGGACGGCAAATACAACTGCGCGATAAAACTGTTCCCCCTGGACGTGGTCGCCAACGCCGAGAAAAAGGTTCCGCGCGAGTGGATCAACGAAGCCGGAGACGGCGTAAATCAAGGCTTCTTCGACTACGCGCTCCCGCTTATACAGGGAAGCACGTCGCTCAAGTACGAGGACGGTCTGCCGCGCTTCGTGAATCTTAAGAAGGTAAAGGCGTAGGGACGCAAAGCCGTCCCCTTGTTTTGAAAAGCCGCCCCGGGCGAACCGATACCTCGCGCTTTGCGATGGTTCCGGGATTTATCGCCAGTCCCCGCCGGTACGAGGGAAAAATATCAGGCCGGTTTTTCGAAACGAATGCATTTGATTTTTATTTCCGCGCATAAACGAGCCTCCTCTGCACAAAATAGCTTTGCAAAGGAGGCTTATTATTATGATAAAAAAACTACTCATTCCCCTCGCTCTGTTTGCCGTATGCCTTATCGCCTGCGGCTGTTTCGGCGGCAATCAGACGGATACCGCTCCCTCGACGACTACGCAGCCTGACGCCTCGGCCAATCCCGGGCAGGACGCGGCTTCGACGAGTCCTCAGCCATCGGCGAACGCGGGCGGCAATCAGCAAAACGCCAACGACGGACAAAACGCCAGCGGCGCGAATAACCAGGGACAGGACGTGCAGGCGAACGGCAACGGCGCGGGCTACGACTGGGCGACCGGCGCGGGCGCCGTCGAGGACAGGATCAACATGTTCTCGGAGATACAGGACTGCGTGATTGTCGAATCCGAAAACACGGCGCTGGTCGGCGTTGAGTTCACCGACGCCTATCAGGGCGAAATGACCCAGCGCATACGCGATATGGTCGCGGGCGAGGTCATGGCCGCCGACAGCGCCATACAGGTCGTCGCCGTTACGAGCGAAACCGACGACGTGAACAAAATACGCGACCTCGCAAGCCAGATTTCCTCCGGCAACACCCCGCAGGATCTCAAGCAGCAGGTGGACATGATCGCCCGCAATACGACGACGCTTCGCTAAAGCGCGCCGGCCGTCAATTTTCAGTCGCGCATTGTGCGAAAACAGGGGCTGTCAGTTCGACAGCCCCTGGGCAAGCCGTGCGGATAAATGCGGATTTACCAGCGGCGCGACGGCCATCCCTGCCCGCTCCAGATGAGAGGGCTATCGCGCCCCTACGAGTTTGTTAAGGCGCATCCCGCGAAATTACGCAGCTCACGCTATATAAACACGGCTGGCG
>JAUNBY010000470.1 GCA_030526935.1 Clostridia bacterium | reverse complement strand
TTCCTCTCGCTCTGCCTCTCGGCCGCGCCGGGCGTGGCGGCGGTAGTAACGGGTTCTCACGATAACAGGCTTACGGGAGTGCTTTTACAGGATCGCCCTCCCCTCGCCATAGGGCGAGTGCGTTATATGGGGGAACCCGTAGCCGCGGTGATCGCCGGGACGGAAGCGCAGGCTCAGGCCGCCGCGAGGCTCATTGAGATAGAAATAGAACCGCTTCCCTGCATAGGCTCAATAGCCCAGGCTACGTCCGACGACGCCGCGATAATACATCCGGACGCGAAAAACTACGCTTCGCTTGTCGACGACGTAAAACCGGAGCCGGGAACGAATATCGCCGCAAGCTTCCGCATCAGAAAAGGCGACACGGCTACGATTTGGGACAAATGCGCTCACGTGGCGCACGAACGCTTTTTTATACCTCAGGCTGAGCACCTCGCGATGGAAGTCAGGTGCGCCGAATCGGAGTTAAAAGCCGACGGTACCATGTGGATAAGAAGCGCCACACAGTCCCCGTTCACCGTAAGAAAGCTCGTTGCCGGAATGCTGGACATGGACCCCGGCATGATACAGGTCGAGACGACGCTTCTCGGAGGCGCGTTTGGAGGAAAAAGCGCCGTACAATTGGAATATATAGCGGCTTTATGCGCGATGGCGGTTCCCGGAAGGCGGGTAAACCTCGTCCTCACGCGCGAGCAGGACATGGCTTCGTGTCCCTGCAAATTAGGTCTCGAGGCCGATATAAAGCTCGGCTGCGACGCGGAAGGAAAATTCGTCGCCGGAGAGATGACGTACTGGCTCGACTGCGGGGCTTACAGCGATATATCCCCTAATATGTCAAAGGCCATAGCGGTGGACTGTTCGGGTCCGTATAGGATCGACAACTTAAGTTGCGATAGCCTGTGCGTATACACCAACCACACGTATTCAACGGCCTACCGCGGCTTCGCGCACGAGGCGTACACCTATTGCCTGGAGAGGATAATCGACGTATTGGCGGACATGGCGGGCGCAGACCCAATGACCATGCGCCGGGTAAACGCCATTATGCCCGGCAACTATTCTCCGACGCAGGTCGAGATAACCCTGTCTAATGCCGGCAACATCGCCGCGTGCATCGACGGATTAAAACAGATATGCCGCTGGAACGAGGGATTCTGTCAGGCTTTCCCAAACGGTAAAATTCGCGCAAAGGGACTCGGTTGCTTCTGGAAGACGCCGAACCCTTCTCTCGACGCCTCGGCCGGCGCTGTTATAACCTTTAATCCCGACGGCAGTTGTAATCTCTTAACAGGCGTAGTCGAGATGGGAAACGCGGGGAAAACGCACCTTTGTCAGATGGTCGCGGAAAAGCTTCGCATGGACTACGACAGGGTGCATGTCGTAATGAGCGTCGATACCAGAACGACGCCGGAGTATTTTAAGACCGTCGCAAGCCTTTCGAGCTTTCTCGCCGGACGAGCGGCACTCAACGCCGCTGACGACGCAATAAGACATATGAAGAAGCTCGCCGCCATAGCGCTCAGGTGCGAGACCGACGAATTGGACTACGGGGAGGAACGCGTATTCCTTATCAGCAATCCCAAATTCGCCATAGGCTATCAGGATCTTGTCGGAGGATTAGCCATGCAGGACGGCAATAATCTGGGGCAGCCCGTCATCGGACGAGGAAGCAGCGTCATGAGGCACATTGGCGCGTTGTCCGAGGACACGGGAAAGGGCAAGGTCGGTCACGCCTGGACAGTAGGGGCACAGGCCGTCGAGGTCGAATACGACCCCGGAGATATGAGCTACAGGCTGCTAAACGCCTGGACCGTCATAGACGCAGGCGCCATAATAGACGAAGCGTCCATGAGGAGCATGATTATGGGAGGCATGTCGATGGGGCTTAGCATGGCGAGGGGGGAGATGTGCGCGTACAGCCCCGATTGCCTTATGGAAAATACAAGCATGCGCACCTACAAGGCGTCTCACATAGGCGAGGAACCGCGCTATCAGGTCGAGTTCGTGACGACGCCTCAACTGGACGCGCCTTTCGCGGCCAGAAGCTACACCGAGCACGGCATTATAGCCATGCCTGCCGCGCTTGGAAACGCGCTGTCGCGCGCCGTTGGAAAGAAGTTGAATATGCTTCCGCTCACAAACGAAAGCTTGTGGATAGCATCCGGGAAAGGAGTGGGACAATGATTGCCAGTTGTTTTTCCTATTATCGCCCGTATACCATGGACGAGCTATATCAGGCGACCGACTCCCTGAGGGACACAGGGTTTTTATTCTATGGCGGAGGCTCTGAGATAATTTCGATGGCTCGCGTCGGAAGCATAGCGCCCAGAGCTATCATTGACATAAAGTCCATC
>JAUNBY010000469.1 GCA_030526935.1 Clostridia bacterium | reverse complement strand
CCTGCGCCGGCGCGCAGGCTGCCAATTATCCGTTTTGCACGATCGAGCCGAATACCGGCGTCGTCGCCGTCCCAGACGAGCGGCTTGACGTACTAGCCGGAATGTATTCCCCGGAAAAGTACACCCCGGCGGTAATCGAATTTGTCGATATAGCGGGCCTTGTCAAAGGCGCAAGCCGGGGCGAGGGACTTGGCAATAAGTTCCTGAGCCATATTCGCGAGGTTGACGCGGTCGTTCACGTGGTGCGCTGCTTCGACGATGAGAATATAATCCATGTGGACGGTTCCATAGACCCCGTAAGGGACATGGAGACTATCAACACGGAACTCGTTCTGGCGGATATAGATACCGTCGCCAAGCGACTTGAGAAGGCGTTTCATCTGCTTAAAAACGGGGATAAGAAGTACGCGATCGAGGTCGAGGCGGCGAACATGCTCCTCGAGCATATGAACGGGGGACATCCCGCAAGATCATGCGCTATGTCCGATGAAATGCGCGAAGCCGTAGCGGGATGGTTCCTGCTCACGAGCAAAAAGGTTCTCTACGCCGCGAATATCTCGGAGGACGACCTTGGAACAAACCCTGACGATATACCATATGTCGCACGAGTCAAAGAGTTTGCCGCCGCCGAGCACAGCGACGTGTTGGTCATATCGGCCCGAGTCGAGGAGGAAATAGCTCAATTGCCCCCGGACGAAAAGCAGATGTTCCTCGAGGAGATGAACATTGGGCAATCGGGACTGGACAGGCTCGTCAAAATCGGATACGATATGCTTGGACTGATAAGTTTTCTCACCGCCGGGCCAAAGGAGGTTCGCGCCTGGACCATAGTGCGTGGAACCAAAGCTCCGCAGGCCGCGGGAAAGATACATACCGACTTCGAGCGGGGATTTATACGCGCCGAAATCGTCGCTTTCGACGATTTGAAGCGCGAGGGATCAATGAACGCATGCCGGGAAAAAGGATTAATCAGAAGCGAGGGCAAGGATTACGTTATGAAGGACGGCGACGTGACGCTGTTCAGGTTTAACGTTTAAGACGGTTCAGCGGCGGGTTTCGCGTCGCGGCTCAATCATACGCGGCGCGTACTCCGCCGGCGGAAACGGATATATGGGCTAAACCGGACGCAAGGCGTAGAAGCGTCCGGTAAATTGTCGCCATTCATTAACGCATCAGGAGGCTGATCATGATTTTAGGCGCTTTAGAAGCCGGTGGAACAAAGATGGTGTGCTCCGTGGGGAATGAAAACGGTGAAGTCCACGAAACTATTACGCTGCCTACCGACGCGCCGGAGAAAACGCTGAGGCAGATAATCGAGTATTTCTCGGCGAAGGGCATACAGGCGCTGGGAATCGCCGGCTTCGGCCCTCTCGACCTCGACAGGAGGTCTAAGACCTACGGTTATATAACTACGACTCCCAAAGCCCAATGGGAGTACTGCGCTCTGCTTCCCATATTTAAAAACGCCCTCGGACTGCCCGTCGGCATAGATACCGACGCGGGCGCGGCGGCTTTGGCAGAGTTTGAACTGGGGGCGGGAAAGGACGTCCGCGACCTGGTATATATCACGGTTGGAAACGGCATTGGCGGAGGAGTTATCGCCAACGGTCAGATCGTTCACGGCATGGTACATCCCGAATACGGACACTTTATAATAAAGCCTCACCCGCTCGACCCGAATCCGGACGGTTTCTGCCCCTATCACATAAGCTGCCTTGAGGGCATGGCCGCGGGGTCGACGTTCGAAAAGCGCTGGGGTATGTCGAACGCGAAACTTCCCGAGGGACATATAGGCTGGGAAATCGAAGCGTATTATCTGGCTCAGTGCTGCGTCGCGGCGCTTTTGATACTGTCAACTCAGATGATCGTGCTCGGCGGCGGCGTGATGAACAGGGACTTTCTATACGATATGGCAAGGAGCGAAACCGTAGAATTACTCAACGGTTATATAGCGAACGAAAAAGTAGTCGAGCATATGGACCGAATAATCGTCAGGCCCGGATTGGGCAACGACAGCGGCGTCGTAGGAGCGCTCATACTCGCGGCGAAGGAATTAGGCGTATAAAAAAGGCGAAGCTTTGCTTCGCCTGTGGAAAACTGGTTTAGGCCTCGGAAGGGGCGGATACCGGACAGGTATCGGCGCAAGCTCCGCAGGATATGCACTTTTCAGCGTCGATCACATACTTGCCATCGCCTTCGGATATGGCGTCCACCGGACAGTTGTCAGCGCAAGCGCCACAGGAAATACACTCGTCAGAAATAATATAAGCCATGATTACACCTCCTTTAAATTGTATAATTATTATATCATCACGAGGAGTAAATTGCAAGAGATATTTTTAAGGAGACGCAGGTGGAAC
>JAUNBY010000468.1 GCA_030526935.1 Clostridia bacterium | reverse complement strand
CCGCCTACTCGCTGTAATTATCCGGCAAATCGTTTTCGAACAGTATCACGTCGCCCTGGCGCGTTATCTGAGCGAGTACGCCCTGAGCCTCGTCGAGGTTGGCGACGGTCGTTATCCTGTCCTGGGGCATACCAGCCTCGACAGCCCCTTCCAGTATCGGGCGGGAGTGCTTATGTCCCACGAGTATGGCTATGTCGCAGCTGGAGGCGATCTGGTTTCCGAACAGGCGGTTGAGCTTTTCCTCTTTTTCGCCCTGTTCGACCATGCCGGGGGTGACGATCACGCGCCTTGCGTCAAACTGGCTTAGCACGTCAAGCGCGGCCTTCGCGCCGACGGGATTTGAGTTGAAGGCGTCGTCGATTATGGTTATGCCCGAAGCGCCGTCGAGAAGCTGCAGGCGGTGTTCTATGGGCTTTACGCGGGCTATGCCGTGTGAAATCTCCTCGAGGGTAAGCCCCAATCGCCTGGCGACCATGGCGCAAAGGGCGATATTTTGTATATTATGTCTGCCCAATAGCTTCGTGCGGCAAAACACGCGCCCGCCCTCGGCGTCGGCCAGCGTGAAGGAGCTTCCGTGCGAGCCGACCTTTATGTCCTCGGCGTACATCGACAAAAAGCCTCCCGTCAGCCCCGCGCGGTATTTCTCGACGGGGCAGCGCTCGTAAAGCTCGTCGCACCAGCCGCCGTCGGCGCCGAAAAAGGCCGCGCCGTCCTTGGGAAGCGAGTCGATAAGCTCGTTTTTGGTCTTAGCGACGGTCTGTATATCGCCGAAGGTCTCGAGGTGCTGCTCGCCCACGCTCGTTATAACGCCGTATTGGGGATGAATGAAGTCGCAAAGCTCCTTTATATCGCCCTCGTGCCTGGCGCCCATCTCGGCTATGAATATCTGATGGGTGTCGTTGAGCTTTTCGCGTATGGCGCGGGTGAGGCCCATTGGGGTGTTGATGCTCTGGGCCGTTGCGTAGACGCGGTATTTCTCGCAGAGTATGCCCGCCAGTATCACCTTGCAGGAGGTCTTGCCGTAGGAGCCGGTTATGCCTATCTTCACAAGCTCCGGCATGGACTGAAGCTTGTTTCTCGCGTCTTCGAGGTAGTGGCGGTTTATGCCCTTTTCGACGGGCGACATTATCCACGCCGCGACCAGCGCCAGATACGGAACGCCAACGAACATAAGGTACACCGGCACTCCCATCGAATTGAGGAACATGCACCCGAGAAGCGCGACGAGGGCGAGCGCGGCGTAAAGCCTCGTCATTCGCGGGGTCATCTTAAAGGGTTTTTTCTCGGGGGTCTTGTACTGAACGAGGTTGAGCCGCCACGCGACGGCGACAAACGCCGCGAGAACCAAAAGATTGGAAATAATTCGCGACCATACGTCGCCAAACAGCATGTTGAGAAACAGCATCAGCAAAAACTGGGCGATGGTCGCCAGAACGCCAAGGTTGAGCGTCCATCCCATCAGTTTATCCCTGTTGCGGTTCAGCCAGCGCATATAGCCGTCCGTCTGATAGCTCTCAAGTTGCATCATATGCAGGTAGTACCGGCTGTAGGCCGATATCACGGCTGAGACGACGACTATGGATAACGCTTCAATCCAAAACATATACTTCTCCTCAATTCAGGAAGCTGTCAATGACCGCCCAAAATTCCCTGTACCTGTCCAGATACGCGAAATGCCCCGCGCCCGGCATCGCGACAAGCCCCGCGTCGGGGATGATTTTTTTCATCTCCTCGGCTATCCACAAAGGAGCCGCCGTGTCCTCCTCGCCCCAGAAAAGGAGCGTCGGCGAGGCTATTTTTGGAATATACTCCGACAGATCCTGTGCTATAATCCGCGAGAAGGTCTTTCTCATGTAGGGCGAGAGGGCTTTATAGTCCTCGGAGCCGAAGGCGCACTGCAAGTTGTCGATCATTTTTTCGACGTTTTCATCGCCCATCAGAGCGCGAACCGGCGATGACGCGGCGACGGACTTGAGCGCCCTGTACAATCCCGCCCGCGCGCGGCTTTTTGCGCTCGGGGGCTTTTTAAGAGCCGGAACGCCCGAGAGTATCATCTTGCCGACGATCTCCGACCTCGTAGCGCCCAGGCACAGCGCCACCCGCCCCCCGAAGGAATGGGCGATTATATCCGCCCTGTCAAAGCCCAGGCTATCCAGAAGCCCCGCGACCATATGCGCGTACTCGCTCACAGACCACGGCTGAGGGGGATCGGAGGAGCGCCCGTGTCCCGGAAAATCGAGGTTTATGACGCTGTGAAACTTGCTCAGATCCCTCGAGACCGGCGCCCAGCTCTCGCATTTTCCGCCCCAGCCGTGAAGGAGCAAAACCGCGCTTCCCGAGCCGCTTACCTCGCAGTAGACCTT
>JAUNBY010000467.1 GCA_030526935.1 Clostridia bacterium | reverse complement strand
GCATATGTAGCCGATAAACGCGCTTACGGGTATCATTATTATGAGGGCAAAGAGTATGGAAGGCAAAAGCGGCCAGCCAAATCTCATCGAGGCTACCATTACGGCGTAACTCGCCAGTGAGAATATGAGTCCCCCGCCCATGTTGGTCATGCCGCCATATCCAAATTGAAGGTTGAGCGAAACGGCGACCAGCGCCATGCAGACTATGCGCGTCATTACCAACTGAGTGGAAAGTCCCGCGAATAATCCCAGCAGTATAAACGCCGCGATAAGGATTGCCGCGCATACGGCTATTGGACTGCTAAAAAACGTTTTCAATGAAGCCTTTTTCACGGTCAATCTCCTCTCTTTGCAAACAGCCCATAGGGTCTGAAGGCCATACATATCACCATAAAGGCATATGGTACGCAGTTGTAGTACTGCGGTATAAATATTGCGGCTATGGCCTCGGCGACCCCCAGCACGAGTGCCGCGGGAAGCGCGCCTTGTATGTTGGTCATTCCTCCGATGATGAGAATGGGCATTATCTGGTTAAACGCGCTTAGTCCGTTTGCGGGGGTGACGCCCATCATGGGGGAGCTGAGCGCTCCGGCGAGACCGCCTATGCCGACGCCTATCATAAACATCAGCGTATACATGAACTGAACGTTTATCCCGAGGTTTTCGACCATGCTTCTGTCTGAGATTATGGCGCGGAAATATATTCCTATCCGGGTCTTTTTAAACATAATCCAGAAAGCGATCGATATGAGAACCGCAAAGCCTATGAGAAACAGGTAGAATATTGGTATTATAACTCCCGGGGCGAGCGTCACTATTCCCCTGAGGAAAGCGGGCGTCGGTACGGTTTTGATTCCGGTTCCGAATATGGCCAGCATGACGTCGCTAAGTATATAGCATATCGCCATTGTGATAAGCAGACTGTAGGTCATGTCCTTTCCAAACACTCTGCGAAGCAGAAGTTCGACAAAACCTCCGCATACGAACGTTATCAAAAACGCTATCAGTACCGCGACCATAAAGGGCAATTCCAAGGTTCTTACAACAAAGAAGGTTATAAGCGAACCGAATATATAAAATGCTCCCTGGGAAAAATTGATCGTACCCATACCTGATATGACAAGGCTCATACCCGAAGCTATAAGATAGCGCACCATGCCCGACGCCAATCCGGTGAATATGGGGAGAATGAATCTTGAAAATTGCATACTTTTCTCTCCTCTTTATGGTCGGAGCTTCATATAACGTATGAAGCTCCGACGCGTTGTCTGTTTGGCGGGATCAATTCCAGAAATATGAGATGTCCCAATCAGTGACGCCGATTTCTCTTGCGTATTCGTCCATTTCTTCAAACGTCGGCAGATACTCGTCGGCGGTGTACTTTACGCACTCGACGCCTATAGGCAGGTGGTTGAGTTCTTCTCCGCCGTCGGCGGAAACTACATAGTAGGAATCGAACGTGAGCTGGTTATCAAAATCGCGGAAGTAGTGGTCGCCACAACTGTCGGACCATTCTGAGGCGTGGATATACCTGGTCAAAACGTTGCCGTCGGTGTAATCGTCGCCGGCAGCCGCGCAGGCGGTCAGACCCATTCCAAGAACCTTGCCGCAGTTGTAGGCGGCGTAGGACAGATCTCCGGGGGTAAGGCCTTCTGTGGCGTTATGGCGCTCGGCGGCGGCGTAGAATCCATCGGTAAAGTCCTTTGTGCTTTCATCCCACCAGCGCATTGTGCAATAACCCTTTATATTGCCGTAGGGGTATTCTCCGGCGAGCGCAAGATCCTGACAAGAACCGGTATCGACGGCAAGGTCGTTATAGATGTCAAAATACTGGAACGCGTCGTACATATTGGCCTGCTGGACGATGTTGACGAAGTTGGTTCCGCCGCCCTGCTGAAGGATCATGGACGGCATGGGATTCATTGAAAGGATCGTCGATATGATGACCGAGAATTCACTGTCTTCCCAGCTTACGCGGTATGAGGCAAGTTCTTCACAATCGGGGTTATATTTCTTGCCCTCGCGCTCCAGAAACTTTTCCGCGTCGAGACAACAGGCTTCATCGACGCCTACGTATACGAAAGTGCTCTTGCCTTCTTTGGCGACGGCGTTCATAGCGAGAACCTTGGCCATTCCCCAGGCGTTTACCGAGCAGTGGAACATATAGGGCGAACTTGACTCAATCGTAAAAGCGGTGGCGGTGTTGCAGGTGTGGATTACGGGGAACTGGTTCACAGCGCACCACTCGGCGATTGCCGGAGCCATATGTCCGGCGCAGGCGATTTCAAGGCAGGCGATGCAGCCGTCTGCTTTCATTTCAGACAGGCGCTGCGTGGCGAGCGATGGATCGTTCTGAGCGTCGTA
>JAUNBY010000466.1 GCA_030526935.1 Clostridia bacterium | reverse complement strand
AATAGCGGGTCTGGAACAAGCGACGGGCATAACCTACCTTGGCGAGGTTTACTACGCGAAGCGCAACTTCCTGTCGACGGTTCCGATTCTGTCGATAGAGGATTTGAGAGGGCTTAAGTTCAGGGTGCCGAACGAAGCCCAGCCCATAGCGGGTATAACGGCTCTGGGAGCGGCTCCGACTCCGATGGGCGGCGGGGAGGTATATATGGCGCTTCAGAACAACACCATACAGGCGACCGAGAACGGCGCCGATCAGATAGTCAATCAGGCTTTTTACGAGGTGGCTCAGAACATGACATTCACCGCGCATCAGTTCCAGACGATGCTGTATTTCATGAGCGACGCCTGCAAGTCGAAGCTCACCGACGAACAGTATCGTATCGTCGTTGACGCCGTAAGCGAAGCCTGCAAAGAGTACAATGTTCTGGCGCAGGAATCCGAAGCGAAGAGCGAGGAATTTCTCAAAGAGAACATTTCCTGCCACGAGATCGACCTGACTGATTTTTACGCGGCTCTCGAGAATATGTACGACGACTATGATGACGTATGGGGCGACGGCACGTGGGAGGCTTTCAAGGCGCTGGCCTGATAACGCTTAAGCGGGGGTCGCGCGTTTTCGCGGGGTATCCGCGCGACCCCCGCATCCCGGATTAATCCACAGGAAACCGTTGAATAAACTTGCGAAAGGAGGAAGGCACATGCGAAAATTCGCCCGCATCTATGATAAGGTCACCGAGGGCTTTTTGACGCTGTTATTCGTCATGGCGTTTCTGGTCGTCATGGCGCAGGCGGTAAGCCGATATGTGTTTAACGCCCCTATCATCTGGACGGACGAGGTCAGTACGCTGTTTCAAATGTTGTTGGCTTTTCTTGGACTGAGCTACGGCATTCGCAAGCGCAGTCATATAAAGGTAGACGGGCTGTATAAAAAGCTGCCAGAGACGGTTAAGCAGATTCTTACGCTTGCCTTCGCGGTTTTGATGATAGTCATATGCGTTCAGATGATAGCTTTGAGCATACAGTATTGCACCCGCAACTGGAACATAAGATTTGGAACGTTTGCCCTTGGAAAGGGAAAAGCTTTCAGCGCGGTGCCGATAGGTTTGTCGCTCACGGCGCTGTACAGCCTGATGGACGGCATAGACGCCGTTATGCGCCTTACAGGGAAAAAAGCGGTATTCAACCTGGGAGGTGAGGAAAAGTGATTCTTAGGATTATAATACTGTTTGTAATGCTGTTTGGCTTTATGGCGCTTGGCACGCCGGTGGCTTCGGCCATGCTCTTTTCCTCATTCATCTACATGTGGGCGTTTGACATAAATATATTCAGCGCCGTCGTAAGCGCCATGAACGCCCCAATGTCGCAGACGCTTTTATCGGTGGGCTTTTTCATACTGGCGGGCAATCTGATGAACAACGGAGGCGTAACGAGAAAGATTTTCAAATTCGCCAAGGACATCGTCGGCTGGATCCCGGGCGGACTTGGACACGCCAATGTCGTAGCCTCGGTTATATTCGCCGGCATGTCAGGCTCCGCCACGGCGGACGCGGGAGGACTTGGCGCGATAGAGGTCAAGGCTATGACCGACGAAGGATACGACATGGACTTCTCGCTCGCCGTTACCGGCGCTTCGACGATACTGTCTCCCATCATTCCCCCCAGCATCCCGGCGGTTCTTCTCGCGTGCCTTACGGGAGTATCCACAGGCAGACTCTTCACCGGAGGAATAATTCCGGGGTTCATATTCGCGGTATTTCTCATGGCAACCGTATATGTTATCGCGCTCAAACGGGGATACCCGCGCACGCCGTTCCCCGGCCGCAAGGCGTTCTGGCGCGACTTTATGGAAGCGTTTTTCCCTCTGCTGACTCCGATCATTATACTCGGAAGCATTTATACCGGAATAGTAACCCCTACCGAAGCGGCGGTGCTCGCCGGGTTTTACGCGGTTATACTCGGGTTGATAAGCCGTGATCTCAAGCTTCGCGACCTGCCGAGAATATTCGCCGAATCCGGAAAGCTGCTGATAAGCATATTGTTCATTACCGTCGCGGCGAGAATCATGCAGTATATTATAACCATAGAACAAATCCCCGCGATCATAGCGAACGCGCTTATAGCGAACGTCAACAGCCCCGTCGTGTTCCTTATAATAGAAGCCGCGATACTGCTCATACTCGGATGCGTTATGGACGGAACGGCGACGATATTCATCGTCACCCCGATACTCTGGCCTATAGCGCAGCAAATGGGCGTGGATCCCATACAGTTTTGCATAGTGTTCAGCTTTACGCTCATGGTGGGCGTCATAACCCCTCCGTTTGGAATGGTGCTTTTCGTATTGCAGGGCATGAGCGGCATAGAC
>JAUNBY010000465.1 GCA_030526935.1 Clostridia bacterium | reverse complement strand
GACGATGCGGGAATGTATGCGGCATTGAGTTAATGTCGATTAACCCGGATTGTGCGCCGGGAATTGATGGCGACGCGCCATCGGAAAGAAGGTATATATGCTAAAGACGATTATCAAAAACGTCGCCGCGAGACAAATCATCGACTCCAGGGGCAATCCCACCGTCGAAGCGGAGGTATGCCTCTCGGACGGAACGGTCGCCAGAGGCGCGTCGCCAAGCGGCGCTTCAACGGGCGAGTTCGAGGCGCTTGAGCTGCGCGACGGGGACATGGGAAAATTCGGCGGCAAGGGCGTCACGAAGGCTGTCGAGAATATAATTACCGTCATCCGCGACGCGATCACCGGCATGGACGCGCGCGATATTTACGCAATTGACAGGGCTATGATTGAGGCCGACGGAACTAAGGACAAATCCAAACTGGGCGCGAACGCCATACTCCCGGTTTCCATAGCCTGCGCGAGAGCGGGCGCGGTTTCTCTTGGAATTCCCCTTTATCGCTTTCTCGGCGGCGTAAACGCCAACAGGCTTCCCGTTCCGATGATGAATATACTCAACGCAGGCGCGCACGCCTCGAACAACGTGGACGTACAGGAATTTATGATAATGCCGGTCGCGGCGCGGAGTTTCAGCGAGGGGCTGAGATGGTGCGCGGAGGTTTTTCACGCTTTGGGAGCGCTTCTCAGGAAAAAGGGACTGAATACCGGCGCAGGCGATGAAGGCGGATACGCTCCCGATTTATCGGGCGACGAAGAGGCCATTGAATTCATCCTCGACGCCATAAAAGCCGCGAATTACGTTCCGGGCAGGGATTTTGTCCTGGCGATGGACGCGGCCGCGAGCGAATGGAAAACCGGCGCAAAGGGCGAGTACCTGCTGCCAAAAGCGCAAAAGCGTTTTACAAGCGACAAACTCGTCGAACACTGGAAGTATATCGCGGAAAAATACCCGGTTTACTCCATCGAGGACGGGCTGGACGAGGAAGACTGGGACGGATGGAAGTATATGACAAAGGAGCTCGGGGACAGGGTTCAACTAGTCGGAGACGACCTGTTTGTAACCAATACCGAAAGGTTGAAAAGGGGCATCGACGAAGGCTGCGGCAATTCGATACTGATAAAGCTCAACCAGATAGGCTCAGTATCCGAAACCCTGGAAGCCATCAAACTCGCTCACAGCGCGGGATATACCGCCATAGTCTCTCACCGCTCCGGCGAAACCGAGGACGCTACGATCGCCGATCTCGCGGTCGCTTTGAACACCTGCCAGATTAAAACGGGCGCGCCAAACAGAAGCGAGCGCGTCGCCAAGTATAACCAGCTGCTTCGCATAGAGGAAGATCTCGGTAAAAGCGCGGTATACCCGGGTTTCGCGGCTTTTCACATTCAAAGATAGATGGTCAGCCTGCAGCGGGGCGGCACAGTCCGATGTGCAGATCAGCGCGCGCTATATCGCGCCGCGACGTAGATTGTATATTCCGTCGCGGCGCGCGCGATGGCGGATTATCCTTTTACAGTCACTTTGATAGCGCGGCGTTTTCCGCTTTGCGCTATTACGAGCACACGGCATGTACCCACGCCCTTTGCGGTTATGACGCCGTTTTTCACAGTGGCTACGCCTGAATCAGAGGTCGACCAGTACAACGTCCTGTCCACGCCGGCTACGGCTCTCACGCCCGGTTTTATGGTGACGCTTTGACCGATTTTCAGCTTAACGGAGGATTTTGCGGTAAGTTTTGAAACCGCCTGTCCGCGTGGCATTACCGTCAAGTTGATCGTCTGTTGACGATTGTCGGCAAATTGAGCCGTTAATGTGGTCGAGCCAACTGTCGTACTCGTCAGTTTCGAACCCTTTTTGCTGGGGATAACCTTGGCGATTGATTCATTGCCTACCGTCCAGTTCACGCTTCCGGTATAGTACAATGGGAGCAGATTACTCAACTCAATCGTTGTCGCCCGACCGACTACCATCCGCGGCAACAGCAGTACGCTCTCATTTTGCGCGTTTCCGGTTACTCGAACAGAACAGATTGCTCTTGTGCCGCTGCCGTCCAGGGCTGTGCAAGTGATGTTTGCCGTACCTTCGCTTACCGCAATCACTTCGCCATTCGAAACGGTAGCTACGTTTCTATTGCTGGTATTCCATTCGACGTTTTTATTTGTGGCGTTTGAAGGCAATACGGTTGCTTCCAGCGTAAAACGTCCTCCTTCATGCAGAGCAAGAGAAGATGAGTTAAGTATTATGTTCGTAACGGGAACGGAAGGTTCAGACTGAGACAGTACCGTCACCATGCATGACGCGTTAACGCCGCTACCGTCAAGCGCCGTGCAATTGATGGTCGCCGTGCCGGTACCAACCGCAATCACT
>JAUNBY010000043.1:7328-13755 GCA_030526935.1 Clostridia bacterium | reverse complement strand
TGTCCGACGTACTTGGCGACAGGCTCGACATAATCGCCTCCGGCCCCACGACGCCAGACATATCCCGTCCGGGCGAAGCCAGACGTATTATGGAAAAATTCGGCATCGAGCCCACCCCGGAAATGCTCCGGTACCTCGACGAGGAGCGCCCGCGCGTACTTGACAACGTCGAAAACCACATAACCGGAAGCGTACGTCAATTGTGCCTGAGCGCGGAAAAGACATGTAAGCAACTTGGCTACGACACTATAGTTCTCACCGACCGGCTTTGCTGCACCGCGCGCGACGCGGGGAGTCTTCTCGGCGCCATGGCCATGTATCACGCTAACGACGAGCGCCCGACCGCCTTCATAATGGGCGGCGAGACGGTTGTCAGGCTTACCGGCAAGGGACTTGGCGGGCGCAATCAGGAAATCGCGCTCGCATCCTCAATAGGTCTCGATGGTCTCGACAATGCCTGCGTATTCTCCGTTGGCAGCGACGGAACCGACGGCCCGACGGACGCCGCGGGGGGATACTGCGACGGCGAGACCGTCAAAAAACTCGCACGAGCGGGAATGGACGTCGAAGCCGTACTTGACGACAACGACTCCTATCACGCCCTGAAAGCCATAGACGGACTCATAATGACCGGACCTACCGGAACCAATGTCAACGATTTGACGGTACTGCTCATAAGAGGGAAAAGCGAAAGCCGTTAATGCGCCCGTGCGCGTTTGGCGGCATCAAGGAAAAGCTCGGTGGCTGTCTCTTGACGAGGCAGCCACCTACGCGTTATATAACTTCGTACACCTCACCCGCCCAATGGCGCTATACCTCGTACTCAACTCCCGCGGTCAGAAAGCACAGTATAGCCCGGGAAACGCGCGTCGATGTTATGCGTTCGAGGGCGAGCTTATATAATTTTACCTGATTTATGTATTCTTCGCTCGGCTCGCCCGCAAACGAATCCGTCTTGTAGTCTATCAGCACCCATTCGCCGTTTTCCTTAAAGCAGCAGTCTATCATGCCCTGAACGATTATCTCGTTTTCGGAATCCCCGCCAAGGGCTTCGGCGACAGTCATCTTGAGGTTGAACTGCCATTCGCGCCTGACCTCGTCAGAATTTAGAAGGCGCTTTCCTGTGTCGCTCTGGAAAAAACGCGTCAGAACTCTTTTATTCGCCGACGCGTCTACAATTCCCTTTTCCTTGAGGCGAGCCAGATTTTCACCCGTTTTGCGGTCGAGTTCCATCGGCGACAAGCCCTTGAGAGAATCCAGGTCTATGAAACTGAGCGCCGCGTGAATCGCGGTTCCGTATCCCGCCCCGGTTTTTACGTCGGAGATGAACTTGGGCCGTCTGGCTATCGGCGCGGCTTCCATCGCGCCGGTTATCTCGCGGGCGAGACCGGTAACGGTGAGCTTCACCGGTTGCCATGCCTCCCCTTCGTAGGGGTATTGCCACAAAAGAACCTGCCTGGCCTTTTCAACCTGTTCGGCGAAGTCATCGCTTTCACTTTCCTCGACAGCCTCTCCCCCGCCCTCTTGCGCCGGCATATGAAAATATACCCTGTCGTCGGGTACGCAACACGACACCATATCCAGAAAGCTCGCGGGGCGTATGGCCGCAAGCCTTGGACATGAGCGCCTCATCTCCCAGTTTTCGCGGTTTTGAACCATTCCCGTCATTACCAGGCGCTCGACGGCGCGGGTGAGCATGACGTAGGCTACGCGCTTTTCTTCCTCCAGCCCGGAAGCCGTTGATTTTGCCTCTATCGCAAGGCGGCTGAGGGTATCTCTTCGGGCGCCGAGCTGCGCGTCGTTATAATAAAGCCCCGCTCCAAGCTGTCTGTGCGCCCTCAATTCGCAATAAGCCCGACCCGTCGATATGTTTTTTCCGAGACCCGCCGCCACCACTACCGGGAATTCTAGCCCCTTAGCCTTATGCGCGGTCATGAGTATGACGCAGTCGCCTATGTCTGACGATGTGTGCGCCGAAGCCATATCTCCCCCGAGACTTTCAACCTCCGTTATATAATCGAGAAAGCCCGTCAAGCCCCCGGCATGATTGGCGGAATAATCGCTGGCGTAATTGCACAGCAAGTCGAGATTGCCCTGTCTGGCCTTGCCCCCGGGAAGCGCTCCGACGTAGGCGTAAAAACCCGTCTGGTTCATCACCAGGTCAATCCATTGGCTCAGCGGTAAACAACGGCTTAAAAAACGCCAACGGTCGAAATCAGCCTTTACGCGGCGAAGTCTTTCGGCCAATTCGCCGTCAAGCTCCATATACCGGTTAAACGCCTCGCAAAAAGGCCCGTCGGGAAACGCCGCGCGGATTTCAGCCAGTTGAGTGCTCGTAATGCCCACAACGGGAGATCTTAGCGTCTCTATCAGCGGAAAATCTCGCCTGCGGTTTTCTATTGCCCTCATGACGCACAGCATTATCCGCACTTCCAGAGCTTCCAAATACCCTTCAGCCACATCGACGTAGGACTTGACCCCCGCCCTCCTGAGCGCCTGATCGCAAAGCTTCAGCGTCTCCCTCGTGCGGGCTATGACGGCTATATCCCCGGCGGCAATTTTTCTTTCGCTTCCAGGATACATGCTTTGCCCTATCAGCTCCTTCACCGTCTCCGCGACCATTTCAGCCTCGCCATAATCTCCGTCCGCCGTAGATTTGTCGAACAGATGAAGCTCCACCGGCGGATCCTGCCCCGCAAATTCGGCGGCGCGAACGAGAAGCGCGTCTCCCTCATAGGGCATTTCACTCATGGGCGAATTCATGACGAGCGAAAATACGGCGTTTACAAAGTCGATTACGGCGCCGCGCGAGCGAAAATTACTGCTGAGCTGTATCAACTCGCCCTTCCCATTCGAATAATCGGCGTATTTGCCGATAAACAGCGAAGGCTCCGCCTGGCGGAAGCTGTATATGGACTGCTTAACGTCGCCCACCATAAAAAGCCTTCCAGGCCTGACGACGCGGCTTATTATCGCTTCCTGAAGGTCGCTAACGTCCTGATACTCGTCTACGAATACGTACTCAAACTTGCTTTTCTGATAGTCCGCTATATCCGGATCCCCCAGCGCCTTCAGCGCGAGCTGCGCCACGTCGTTGAACGAAAGAGCCATGTTTTCCGATTTGAGCGCCCACAATTCCCCGGCGTAGTCAAGGCACAATTTCTTAATAGCCCTCATCGCGGGAATGTTCGACCGCATGTCTTCGAGAGCCGCGCCCTTATCCGGCATGAGTTTTATCGCCCTGTCCATACACGACTTGACATTCTTCCTGATTTCCTTTACGCGATTGCCAAGCGCTATCCTCGTTTCGTCATCGGGATCGTTTTTGTTTTTGCGAAGCGCGGTCAATTTTGAAAGGGCAAAGCTCTCTATTGTCGGCCGCAATTCGTCGTAGCTCATACTCAGCATATGCTTTATGGCGGACGCGTCCATTTCTACGCAAGAAGCATATACATAAGGGCCGTCATTTCGCGAGCATATGCCGGAGGCTTCGTCCATAAGCGCCTCGGCTTCCATCAAGCAGCCTCTCGCCGCCTCGTACAGCGTAGAGAACCAGATCTCGCCGTCTGACTCGGGCATCGCCTCAAGCGCCATGTCGAGGAATCCTTCGGGATCCGGTCGCGCGCGCGAAAAAGCATACATCTCTTTGATTATCTGCTTAACCTGATTTATCTCGCGGCCAAAGCACAGCGCCACAAAGCCGTCGTCGGGATCTTCCATGGCCTTTTCAAGCGCCGCGTCTATAGCCTGCGACTGCATGCGGCGTTCTTCCGCGTCATCCAGTATCCTGTATCCGGGATCAACTCCCACCGCCTCAAAGTGCTGCCTGAGAACGAATGAACAGTAGGAATCTATGGTGCAGATGTTCGCGCGTTCCACGCCGTCAAGCGCGTCGGCTATTCGTACGCGCTGGGCGGCGTTTAGCGGAAGTTGACCACTTTCCGCCTCGGCTGAGTCATCCAGCGCCCTGATAAAGCGCCTGACGAGCTTTTGCTTCATGTCGGCGGCGGCGGCGCGGGTGAAGGTTATAATCAGCAGCGATTCAATGTCGCAGCCGTCCTTGACTATCTCAAACACCCTCTCGACCATGACCGTGGTCTTGCCCGAACCCGCCGCCGCGGAAAGAAGTATGTCGCTTCCCCGGCTTTTAATTGCCCTCAATTGCTCATTCGTCCATTTCATTTGAACGCCCGCCTTATAACGAAAGTATTTCCGCCTTCATAAGCTCTATCTCCTCGCGGCTGTGCGTGACCATTATTATTGTCGCGCCGTCGCGGTTTTCCAGTATATACCTCGCCGCCCGTTCCTTTGCCTCGTCGTCTATCCCGTTAAACGGTTCGTCGAGAAAAAGCGCCACGGGCTTTGACAAAACGGCGCGCGCAATGCCCAGCCGCCTTTTCATTCCTCCCGAAAGACTCGATACCGGGGCGTAGAGGCTGTCGCCCAGCCCAAGGCGTGTTAAATGCTCTCTCGCGTCATTTGCGCAAAGCCCCGGATGCATGGTTATAAGCGCGTTTCGCATGGCTGTAAAGGAGTCGAGCAGCCTGTCGTCCTGAAAAACGGCGGCTATCCTGTCGGGAACTCCCGTAACCTCCCCCGCGTCCGGCGCCACGAGCCCCATGATTATATTCAAAAGCGTTGTCTTGCCGCAGCCCGAGGCTCCCATAATGCCCGTGACGCTTCCGTCAGCAAAGCCGCAGTTTATGTTTTCAAGCACTTTTTTATCTCCAAACGACTTCGATACGCCGTTTACGCAAATCAAATCACTACCTCCAAACGCGCCGCTTTTTTTGTCAAATGGATTCGAGCGCCGCGTACAGGCGCTTTACCGCGTACACAATAATCCTCTCGGTCAATATCGACGCCGCGACCACTATGACCGTCCAGGCGAATAAGTCCCGCGTGTCGAGATACAACTTGGCTTCGTACAGCCTCTCCCCGACGCTTCCTACGGGTATGCCAATGACCTCAGCCGCGACGCCGGCTTTCCACGCGAGACCTGAGGCTATGGACAAGGCGGAGAGTATATAGGGCTTTACGCCCGGTATATATATGAACAAAATCCTCTTGCCGGGAGACATGCGAAATACCTTTGCCATCTGAAGCTTTGCCGCATCCACGCCCTTGAAGGCCGTGAGCATGTTCTGGTATATCACGGGAAGCGCCATCAAAAACGCTATGAACGTCGAGAGTCTGCCAGCCGACAGCCATATAAGGCACAGAACTATGAACGAAGCCACCGGCGTGGACTTTATAGCCGCCATATACGGCCACAAAAGCGTCTCGAAAGCCCTGAACCGGGCGGACAGGGCTGAAAGCGCGCATCCCGCCGCTATCGCGAGGCCCAGACCCGAGAGTATCTTGCCAAGCGTCAAAGCGGCGGTTTTCCAGGTGTCGGCCTGTCCCATCATCGAAAATACTCGCGCCGCCACTTCTACCGGCGACGCGAGCAGCACGCTGCTGCCCAGCCGGTGGCAAACGAGCTGCCACGCGGCCAGGGCGATTATTACCGCGATGATTTTTTCAAGTTTCTTCTTAACGCGCATAGCTATTGGGCTATGTAGTAAAAACCGTCATCGGGAATTTGTTCTCCGACGGCTTTCGGATTCTGTTCGAAAAGAACCGACAGATAGTCGTTCACGAGCGCCTTTGCTTCCTCTCCGCTGATGAAGGTTATATTGCATTGTGGAAGCGCCTTTTGAGCGACGGCGGCTTTGAAGACACCGAAGTGCTCTATGAGTTCGGCCGCGGCCTCGTTATCGGAATTTACGAAAGAGACGCTTTTTTCATAGTCGGATAAAAACTGCCTTACCGCCTCCTCGTGCTCTTCGAGATACGCCGTCCTTACGACCGTGACGCCGGTTATGAGCTGTCCCGCGCCGTCGATTTTTTCCCACTCCGCCGTCAGATCAATGGCAACCCTTAGTCCCTCGACC
This sequence comes from Clostridia bacterium, assembly GCA_030526935.1. Classification (GTDB taxonomy): domain Bacteria; phylum Bacillota; class Clostridia; order Christensenellales; family Aristaeellaceae; genus JAUNBY01. The sequence continues at coordinate 7,819 of JAUNBY010000043.1, read as the reverse complement.
TGCCCCATCGCTATCGTGACGTAAGGCTGGGGAAGCATCGCGACATACCCGTCCTGAGCCTGCATTGTCGCCACGACCTCTGCGGGTTCGCTCTTCCACTCGATAGTCACCTCGTCCGCGATTGCGTTTTGTTCGAGCACGTATCTGAGCGAGTACTCGGGCGTGGAACCTCTCCCCGTCGCGAGAAGCGTCCTTCCCTTCAGGTCTTCTATGCTCTTCACGCTGTCTCCGCTTTCGACTATGTACAACACGCCCAGCGTATTGATATTTAACAGCTTGACCGCGCCGTTTGTGTTGTTGTAAAGTACACTTGCCAGATTAGCCGGCACGCAGGCTATGTCCAATTCGCCGTTCACGAGCATCGGCGTAAGCACGTCGGCGGAACCTGCGAGGGTGAATTCATAGTCGTTCAGGCTCTCGCCCTTTTCGTCCGCGTCGAGAACTCCCACAAGTCCCATGGTCGTAGGCCCGGTCATTCCTCCGAGCCGCAC
>JAUNBY010000043.1:0-7228 GCA_030526935.1 Clostridia bacterium | reverse complement strand
ATGGTCGTAGGCCCGGTCATTCCTCCGAGCCGCACGGTGTCGGCAACCGCCGCGCAGGAAGACATAAGCGCCACGGCCAGTATCAATCCAAGTATTTTTTTCATTAATACGCAAGCCTTTCTATTCTATATTCGTCCGCAAACGACGCTTGCGTTCGAAAACGCGGCTTCGCAAAGCCGTTTATCCGCTCAATCTGCGGTTTCGGGAGATTGGCGACCACCGAGCGCCTCTACTATCTCCCGCGATTGCGTTTCCCCGAACAAGTTCGCTCGCCGACGTATATAATATATACCCTTTCGCTCGGCGTTGTCAATCGCAATAATCTCCAATAAGCGGCTTGTGATTGCGAAAATTCTGGTTAATCTCATCTTACCGCCAAAAATCCTTATGAGCGGAATAATGCCCCGCTATATAGCCCGCGTAACATCAACCGTTCACGGATTGTTCACGGGCGTTTTTAAGTTGATTTATGTCCCGAACGGTAAAATCACAACACAAGGAGGCGAAAAAAATGACCTATCAGAGTAATTTCAAGCGATATGAGCTAAAATACATTTTAACCGCAAGACAGAAAGAGGAGATGGTTCGTGCCATGTCGCCGTATATGTCGCTTGACGATTACGGGCTAACGACCATAAGAAACCTCTACTTCGATACCGATAACTACCGCCTTGTGCGCCATTCCATTGAAAGACCCGCGTATAAGGAAAAGCTGCGCATTCGCAGTTACAAAAAAGCCCTCATGGACGAAATGGTGTTTGTGGAACTCAAGAAGAAATACAAATCCGTCGTCTACAAGCGACGCCTCGCGGTTCCCCAGCGCCAGGCGCTCGATTGCCTGCGAGAAGGCACGGCGTTTGAAAACCGCTGTCAGATAGCCGGGGAGATCGAATATTTCCGTTCTTACTACGGCGCGTTGTGTCCGGTGGTATTTCTGTCTTACGACAGGGAAGCCTTTTATTCGCTGGACGAAAGCGACTTCAGAGTGACATTCGACCGAAACATACTCTGCCGTCAGCACGGTCTCACGCTCGACAGGGACATCGGAGGTATTCCCATATTGTCCGGCGACATGGCGCTGATGGAGATTAAAACCTCCGGCGGCATACCCCTGTGGATGACCCGGCAACTGACCGCCATGAGGCTTTTTAAGACCTCTTTTTCCAAATACGGCACCGCCTACGAGCGCATAATATTCCCCGAAAGGAGCCTTTTATATGCTTGATAATCTGTTCAGGGGCATTTTCGACTCGAGTCTCATGAGCGTTATCCCCGTCTACCAGTTTCTGCTGTGCGTCGGCTGCTCTCTGGCGGTGGGTTTGATTCTTGCGGGGATGTACGCCTATCGCGCGAAGTACACGAAATCCTTTGTGGCAACATTGGCGCTTTTGCCCGCCGTGGTGTGCGTGGTAATAATGATGGTAAACGGAAACGTAGGCGCGGGCGTGGCCGTTGCCGGAACTTTCAGCCTCGTCAGATTCCGTTCGGTTCCCGGCTCCGCGAGAGAGATAGGCGCGATATTCCTCGCCATGGCCTCCGGGCTTATCGCCGGCATGGGATATCTCGCGTATTCGGCGCTTTTCGCAATTGTAGTCGGCGCGGCGGGCATGGTCTACAATCACTTCGACTTCGGTGCGCGCAGAAACGGCGAGATATATAAGACGCTTCATATAACCATACCCGAGGATTTGGACTATTCAGGCGTATTTGAGCAGGTGTTCAGAGACTACACCTCCAAGTGGGAACTCGTGTCGGTCAAGACGACGAATATGGGAAGCCTGTTTCGCCTGACTTATGACATCACGCTTCGCGGCGCGGGCGTGGAAAAGGAACTCATCGACAAATTGCGCTGTCGCAACGGCAATCTGGAAATAACGGTCTCACGGCAGGAGACGACTCTTGCCGAGCTATAGGAGGGATGCAACATGAGAAAAAACAGTTTTTACGGCTTTCTGGGCGTGCTTTTGTCAGTATGTCTTGTAATGGCGGGATGCGGTTCTAGCGCCACCGACGCGGTGGTTTCGCAAACCCCGCAAGTTACTCAACAGGAAACCGCCGGGCAATCGTCGGTTGAGGGCGATCAAAGCCTGGCGTCTTCAAGCATACAGCTTTTGACATATGAGGATACTTCCGCGTCGCTTTCAGGGGCTTCGCTTCTCGATGTGTCCGACATGTTCACCAGTCGAGACCGGGAGATAGGCTATGACGAGGACGAGAGCGTCGTAATAACGCTTACTGGAGACGGCGCGCAATGCGATTCGGATCTGGTCTCGATATCCGGCTCCACGGTGATTATCAGGGGCGAGGGTACGTTTATAATATCGGGAACGCTTACAAACGGCATGGTCGCGGTTGACGCGAACAACACCGACAAGATACAGCTCGTCTTAAGCGGCGCGTCCATATCATGCGAGACCTCCGCCGCTATATACGTAAAACAAGCCGACAAGGTATTCATAACGCTCGCAAGCGGAACGGAAAACTCCGTTTCAAACGGCGGGAGCTTCATAGCGATAGACGAAAACAACATCGATTCCGCGATATTCTCAAAGGACGATTTGACGCTCAACGGCTTAGGTTCTCTCAGCGTGAATTCACCGGCGGGACACGGCATAGTTGGCAAGGACGATCTTGTCATCACCAGCGGAAACTATAATATAAACGCCCTGAACCACGGGCTTGACGGCAAGGACAGCGTTCGCATAGCGGGCGGAAGCTTCGTCATAAACAGCGGCAAGGACGCCGTACACGCCGAAAACGACGACGACGCGACGAGCGGCTTGCTGTATATCTCAGGCGGAAACTTTGACCTTACAAGCGACGGCGACGGACTTAGCGCCGCAAGCGGCCTGCAAATCGACGGCGGAAGCTTTGCCATACTCTCAGGCTCCGGCAGCGGCAATATGGATATCTGGTCTGATAACAGCGCAAGCGCCAAGGGCGTAAAGGCGGAAGGCGCGCTTTTAATAAGGGACGGCAAACTGGCCATAGACGCTTCGGACGACGGCATACACTCAAACGGCAACGTGACGATTGCCGGGGGAAGCATTGATATCGCCACCGGCGACGACGCAGTGCACGCCGACCAGCAGGCGACAATAACCGGCGGCATCATAAATATCACCGACAGTTACGAAGGCATAGAGGGACTTAACATACTGATATCCGGCGGGGATATACGCCTCGTCTCCTCCGATGACGGACTCAACGCCGCCGGCGGCAACGACCAGAGCGGATTTGGCGGGCGTCGCGGCATGGACGGCTTCGGTTCAACGTCCAACGCCTCCATAACCATTGAAGGCGGAACTGTAAGAGTAAACGCCTCTGGCGACGGCATAGACTCAAACGGCAGCATAATCATAACGGGCGGCGAAACCTACGTCAGCGGGCCTGAAAACAGCGGAAACGGCGCTGTTGACTACGCATCCGAAGCCACGATTTCAGGCGGCATATTCATAGCTTCCGGAGCCTCGGGAATGGCGCAGGGCTTCAGTTCTTCCTCGACGCAGGGCGCGGCTTTCATATCCGTCGATTCCCAATCGGGACAAAGCGCCATAACGCTCACAAACGCGAGCGGGGAGACGCTGGCAAACTGGACGCCCGAAAAATCGTATAACTCGGTGGTCATAAGCTGCCCCGGCATGATTCAGGGCGAAACCTATACGCTGAGCTGTGGAAGTTACACCACCCAATTCACGCTCGACAGCCTCGTCTACAACGCGGGCGGCGGCTGGGGAGGCGGACGCGGCATGGGCGGCGGCGGACGCGGAGGACGCAGAGGGTTTTAGACCCGATAACTATCCGACGGGTTAGGCTCTTAAATGCGTTCGCGGTCGAAGAAAAGCGCGCAGCGCCCCCTTCGACCACAACCAGCCAACCCGCACTATGCGTCGCGGAGCCTGTAAAGCATCCGCGAGCGGAATGGAGGCCGCAATGAATTACGAGCGAATCGCTCTGATACCGGCGTATAAGCCCGACGCCGCCTTTACGGACGTCGTGAGGGAAGCCGCGAACGCGGGGTTTACCGTAATAGCCGTAAACGACGGCAGCGGAACGGAATTTGATGGTGTGTTTGAAGAGGCGTCGAGCCTCGCGACTATTCTGACCCATCCGCAAAATCGCGGCAAAGGCGCGGCTATAAAGACGGGCATTCAATACATAAGCGAGATGTATAAGTCAGACTTCATCGTCGTTACGCTCGACGCCGACGGGCAGCACAAGGTGTCGGACGCGCTGAGCGTCTTAAGAGCCTGCGAGGAACGCCCCGACGCGCTCATACTCGGAAGCCGCGAGTTTAAGGGAAACGTCCCGCTCAGAAGCCGGTTTGGAAACAATACGACGCGCATAGTATATAAAATCGCCACCGGCGTATCGATAAGGGATACGCAGACGGGACTGAGGGCATTCAGCGACCAACTTGCCGACGCGATGCAATGCATTTCAGGCGAGCGCTATGAATATGAAATGAACGTGCTGCTCGAATGCGCGAGGCGAAATACCCCGATTATCGAAATCACTATCGAGACGATATACCTGGGGCAAAACGAGTCCTCCCACTTTCATGCCGTCAGGGATTCATTCAGGGTGTATAAAGAGATAATCAAATTCTTCGCCTCGTCGTTTACATGCTTTTTAATCGACTACGCGGCTTATATGCTGTTCGTCTGGATCGCGGGGCTGATGAATCTTGCCGGAGGGCTGACGATTGCGAATATAGCGGCCAGGGTTATAAGCGCCGGATCGAATTACGCCATAAACCGCAACCTCGTATTTCACAGCAAATCGCGCGTCGCCAGGTCGGCGGCGGAGTATTTCGCGCTGGCGGCGGCGATACTCATAGGCAACACGATGCTGCTTAACCTGTTGGCTCAAAGGTGGGGTATGAATCAGTATCTTGCCAAACTCCTCACAGAAATCGTGTTTTTTACTATAAGCTGGCTTTGCCAGCGCCACATAATTTTCAAGAAAAAAGGAGCGTCTGATGATAGTAAAGCATGACGGCGAAATTAAACCGGCGAATATCCCTATTTTGTGCGTACAAGGCGCGCTCGTCGGCGCGGGAGCTATACTTCCAGGGATAAGCGGCGGGGTGCTTCTGGTGGCATTTGGGATATATGAACCCATGATGGCGATTCTGGCTAATCCCATAAAGAGCTTTTCTCGTTATTATAAGATGTTCATACCCTTTCTCATCGGTTGGGTCGCGGGCTTTATACTTCTCGCCGGCGCGGTTGAAATGCTGTTCAACGCCTCGTCCGCGCTGGCCATGATGCTTTTCGCGGGACTTATATGCGGAACGATGCCCGCACTCATCTCGGAATCAGAATTGAGCGGGTCTGGAAAGAGCTGGACACCCTACGTCATTTCTCTTGCGGCAGCGTTTTTTGTGCTGAAAATACTCGACGGTCAGGGCGTAGAGACCATTTCGCCAAACGCCCTGTGGTATCTGTTCTGCGGCGTCGTATGGGGGCTTAGCCTCGTGATACCCGGATTAAGCTCGTCTTCGATACTAATATTCCTGGGGCTTTATCAGCCGATGACCGCCGGGATAGCGCAGCTCGATGCCTGTGTAATCGCGCCGCTCGGCGCGGGAATTCTCATCACCATAATCTCCACCGCGAGATTCATAAACGGGATTTTCTCCAGAAACTACTCCCTTATATCGCGCGTGGTACTTGGCGTTATAACGGCGGCGACTATCATGATATTCCCTGCGGACATTTCGGGAGCGAGGGATATATTTCTCGCGGCGGCCTGTTTCGGGGTGGGTTTTTGCCTCGCGAGATGGATGGATCTTCGCAAGGGAGGCGGCGAAAGCGTCGCGGTTTCGCATCAAACGGCAGGAGGCGGATAGTTGTGTTCAAAAGAAAATACGCGTGGGCGATAATCTACGGATTACTGCTCACGGCATTTACGGTATACATTTCGCTTGACACATTCGTAATAACCAGAATCTACGCCCAGGTTCCCGCGAGAACGGGCGCGAGCGCCGCGGATGACGGCGCGGAAACGGCGGCAGATGACACGGAAACGGCGGCGGACGACGCTGCGCCGGTCGAACCTGTTGAAGATGACGCAGCGTCGGACGTGGATGAAGCAAACGGCTCGGCGTCCGGCGAGAACTACGCGGAATCCGCCGATGAAATATCTCAGGCGGAATACCCCGTCGTCACGGCAAACAGCTACGCTGACGAAAATATCTCGATTACAATAACGACGTATCGCGAATACGACACGGACATATACGTAGCCGACGTCGTTTTAAAGAGCGCCGATTACCTCTATACCGCCCTCGCCAACAATTCCTACGGGCGAAACGTCACGCAAAAGACGAGCGAGATCGCAGAAGCGAACGGCGCGATATTGGCCATAAACGGCGACTACTACGCGTCGCGAGAGAGGGGCTATGTCATAAGAAACGGCGTGCTCTATCGCGAGAGCGCCGCGAGCAGTCAGGAGGACCTGGTGATATACTCGGACGGCTCGTTTGAGATTATTGAGGAAAGGGATGTCTCCGCGCAGTCACTCGTCGAAGCCGGAGCCGCGCAGGTGCTGTCTTTTGGCCCGTCGCTCATAATAGACGGCGAGATAACGGTCACGGCGGACAGCGAAGTAGGCCGCGCGAGCGCAAGCAATCCCCGAACCGCCATAGGGATAATTGGTGACATGCACTATGTATTCGTCGTCTCCGATGGGAGGACGAACCAAAGCGTGGGGCTGTCTCTTGAGCAGCTCGCCGAGTTTATGCAATCCCTCGGAGTTATTACGGGCTACAACCTTGATGGAGGCGGTTCCTCCACCATGTATTTCAACGGGGAGATAATCAACAATCCGACCACCAACGGAAGGAGTATAAGAGAACGCAGCGTGAGCGATATAGTATGCATAGGATAATTTATAATAGAGGAGGACGTATCATGCACCCTTCCGACAACAGGAGTAAGAGATGGCGAATAGCCAAATGCGCCTTTATATACCTGCTGATTTCAATATTCTGCGCCCTGTTTGGCGCCATATATGAGCATTACAGCCATGATGTGTATTCGTACTACATGCTGTACGCTTTCATGTTCCCTCTTGCGGGAGGAACGCTTCCCGCGCTCGCCATGGCGCTCTTTTCCCGCCGCATCCCGGCGCGTCCGGCGCTGAATCTGTATAATTCCGGCATAGCCGCCCTGACGATTGGGAGTATATTCGCGGGCGTACTTGAAATCTATGGAACCACCAA
>JAUNBY010000464.1 GCA_030526935.1 Clostridia bacterium | reverse complement strand
GGAGGTTTCGCCCCGCGCGAATATATGTTAAATTGTAAACGAAGTTTGGCTGGCTCTATAAATCGATCTTGAGAGGAGAACACGCATGAAAAAGGGTACGATCATCACATCCATACTGCTGATAGCGGCCATGCTGCTTTGCGGCGCCGGCGCTTTCGCGGCCGAAGGCACGAGTTCCGCCCAGGGATTTGGCGGCGAAGTGACCGTCAACGTCGTCGTTGAGGACGGCGTAATCACACAGGTAATAGCCGAGGGCGCGTCGGAAACGACAGGCGTCGGTTCCAACGCCATCGAACAGCTTCCCGCCAGAATCGTCGAAGCGCAAAGCGTCGCGATAGACGGCGTCGCCGGAGCGACCATAACGAGCACCGCCGTGTTGACCGCCGCCAAAGACGCGCTCATAAGCGCCGGCATGAGCGAGGAGGACGTTACGCGCGAAGTCGAGGCCGCGGCTATCGACACGACTCCCATAGAGCTGACCGCGGACGTGGTAGTCGTCGGAGCGGGCGGCGCGGGAATGAGCGCCGCTGTCGAGGCGAGCAACCACGGCGCTAGCGTTATCGTAATTGAGAAAATGCCCTCCATCGGCGGCAACACCCTCGTGGCCGGCAGCGCGATGAACGCGAGCCAGCCGACCATACAGGCGACCCAGACCATGCCCGCGGATCGCATAGCCACCGTCGAGGCGCTATTGGCACTCGAACCCCAGCACGAGCTGATGGAAGTGTGGCAAGCCGAGGTTTCCCGCGAGCTGGAGGCTTATAAGGAAAGCGGAGACAACTTCCTGTTCGATTCCGCGGCGTTTCACAAGCTGCAAACCTATGTGGGCGGCGACTACGTTGGCAATCCCGAACTTATCTCAATGCTCTGCGACAAAGCCATCGAAGGCGTTTACTGGCTTGAAAACCTTGGAGCGACATGGAAAGACGAAATCGTCTCCGTATACGGCTCCACCTGGACCCGCGGTCACAACCCGACCATGGATATGGGAACCGCCGGAGCGAGCTTCGTCTATCCGCAGTATAACAGGCTTATAGAAAACGGCGGAACAGTCCTTCTCAACCACAGGGCGGACGAACTTATGACGCAGGACGGAAGCGTAGTCGGCGTAAAGGGACAGACCTCCGACGGCGTGCCATTCACGGTTCACGCGAACAAGGGCGTCGTTCTGGCCACCGGCGGTTTCAGCGCCAACGAGGAACTGCGCGAAATGTACAACGAACAATGGCCCACGCTCATGGGACTTGACACGACCAATCCCCCAAGCTCCACGGGCGACGGAATAATCATGGCCGAGGCCATAGACGCCAATCTGGTAGGCATGGGCTGGATACAGCTCATCCCTTACAGCAGCAACTCCCTCACCGCGACGATAGACGGAAGCTTATACCTCGACAAGGACGGCAAGCGCTTTATCGCGGAGGACGAGCGCCGCGACGTCATCGCCGCCGCGACGATAGATCACAACGACGGCTGGTTCTGGTGGCTCGTAGACCGCAAGACCATAATCGACGAGCTGGACGGCGTATCGATTTACGGCAAGGTAATAGCGGATATGGATAACGGCGTGGACGTGTTCTATGGCGATACCCTCGAGGACATTGCCGAGCGCGCCGGAATGGATTACGCGACGTTGCAGGAAACGGTGGACGCCTATAACGCCAGCGTCGCAAGCGGCGTCGATCCGATAGGACGTCAGAACATGCCCCAGACCATAGACGAAGGACCCTACTGCATGTTCGTCGACTGGATCATGGTGCATCACACCATGGGCGGCGTCCAAATTGACGACAACTGCCAGGTGTATGACGTAAACGGAAACGTCATACCCGGCCTGTACGCCGCGGGCGAGGTCACGGGCGGAATCCACGGCTCCAATCGCCTCGGCGGAAACGCCATAACCGACGTAGTCGTATTTGGGCGTATAGCGGGAACCAGCGCCGCCGCGCGCTGACATTTGCGGTAATAATAAAGGAGGAGAGGGAGCCGGAAGGCTCCCTCTCTGTTGCCGTCTCATACACTGCCTGTCAGAACAGTCGCGCGAGACGTTTATAAGCTAAAATCGCTGGCCATGTCTATTCTCCCAATATCGCCATGCGCGCGCATTCGCCGATTGCGCGACAACGAACCCGTAGGGGCGTCGCATCGCGCGCCCGCCAGCCTGTAATCAGCGGGTTTGCGGCCGAGTGTTGGTTTGGCCGTTTCCCATGCGCCGCCCGCTGTCGGCCGCAAGCCGTGTTGATGGCATACGGGCGGGCGCGCAATGCGCGCCCCTACGCAAACCTTTATTATGTTGCGCGGGTTGCGCGTATTCGCGGGTTACGCGACAACGAACCCGTAGGGGCGTCGCATCGCGCGCCCGCCAGCCTGTAATCAG
>JAUNBY010000463.1 GCA_030526935.1 Clostridia bacterium | reverse complement strand
GTATATGAAGCGCTGTTCCCGTGCGCGTCCGTTACCGACAACAGCCAATAGTCAACCCAGGTACCTGTAGTACTGAGAGTCGGGCGTTTCTGGAACGTCATTTTCGTATGCTGCTTGTCCACGATCTCTATGCGCGCCGGTCTGCTTGACGTGGCCGCGTACCGGGTCAGCTTTAACTGCATACCTTCCAGATCTTTGGATTCGGCGCCGTTGCCCTTGTCCTTGAACCAATGCTCCGTTTCGTCGCCGTCTACCCAGACATAGTAATCCGTTGAGTTCAGTGTTTTGGTATACACGCGCTGAAGGCCTGAATGCCGCCAGCCGTGACCGCAGCGGAGAATATCCGTCGTGCCTGATGCCGGGGTGCCTGAAAGGCAGCTGTTGTAGGTGTGCGTGATGGATACTGGGCAGAGATTACCGTTCATTTCCGTATCCTGATGTTGCAATACGACGTTGCCGTTGAACAGATCTGTGTTTACCGTTCCCGCGCGACCGGCGGATTGACTCTCGTACTGCCACCAGCCCTCAAGGCCTGCATGGGAAATATAATTCACATAGAATACGGGCTTATAGCTGCTGGTCGAGGCCTCTGAAGAATAAATTTCCTGATACTGCGCGCCAGAAACGCGTTTGGCTTTGCGCAGCAGTACGCCATAGTTTTTGTCTCCGCCCGCGCCGTCAGACTCATACCATTTACGGTAGATGTCGGTCAGGTCAAAGAGCATATATGCGCTGGTCGCACTGTCCGAATAGTCAAGTTCGTCGGGGCAAACCTTGGTCGCATCATCCACCCCAAAGGTATCATAGTTGATTTGTTTAGGTTGCCATGCGCGCAGGACTTCGTGCGCCGCTGTAAACTTTGCACTGCTACCCGACTTAGGAGCCATGCGCAATACCGCGCTGATAATGGTGTCGCTGCTCTTGAGTTTTGCCAGTTTAAGGAAGCGAATCAGGGCAACGCTTTCCTTGGAGGAACTAACGCCGACCTTTAGATAAGAAGCTCCGGTGCCGTTGCCTGTGGCCGAAACCGTCTCGCCCTGCGTAAGGGTCAAATCGAGAACATTGGTTTCAGCGTTGGTCGTATGAACAACCGGATCAATGGTAATGGGATAGGTTGCCGCGTCCAGATCGGCCTCGGGAATTGTGTAAGAGAGGCGGGTTTTGCCCTTGACCTTTTGCAACACCGGGGAGACCGGGACATCTTCGCCGTTTGCGTCATAGGCGACGGGGGCGTCAATGACGAAGGAGGGCTTATTTGCGCCTTTGTGACGGATGGTAATCGTCTGATCTTCGTTGAGAAGGCAGTCCATGTTGCCCTTGAGAATCAGTGCTGCATTTTCCAGGGCTGCCTTGTTCGATAGTATGATGTCCTCTTTCAGTTTGCCGCCAATGAGCGTATAGCGCACGGATAGGCCGGGAAGGAGTTCATCATACCGCGCTTGAGCGGTTTTTTCCGTATAGTCGAGGCGTTTCTCCTGCGCGCTTTCCAGTGTTTCCGTCGTGCTCAGCGTAGATACGGACTTCCCCAATTGCGCCGCCAACTTTTCCAGCTTGCGCTGCTGGCCAGACTTGACGGAGGGGCTAACGCGGTTGACTGTCTTTTCAAACTGCCACGAAAGCGTTGCGTCCCCGTTTTTTAACGTGACCAGATCCCCGTCGTCTGCCGCCTCCGCTAACTCAACGTGCAGCGCGTTATTCTTGTTCTTCAGAATGCTGCGGCCAAATACGTCCGTGGCAGCCTCAAGATTGTTGTCGATTTCCTCCCAAGCGGCATTGTCCGATTCACGATAGTGTACCGCTTCCGGGTACATGACCGCCTGATACCGTCCGCCGCCCATGTCAAACTGCTTGATGCTCTCGCCGCGCAGGCTGACGTTTTCCTCGCCTTCAAGAAGAGCAAATTGATTCATGCGCTCTTCTGATGATATTTTTTTATTCTGTTCCATGGTTTTTTCCTTTCTTGTTGCTATCTTGTTGATTGTTGTTGTGGTTAAAGGGTATAAAAAATCCACCCGGCATTGCTGTCGCAGTGGAAATTCTTCATTCCCCAACGGTTTCACTCAACCGTCTTTCCGTTATCGGATTATGCCTGTGGAGAAACTCCGATTTCTGTCTGTACGGAAGCGCAAGGAACATCGGGCACATCGCGCGAGAGCATGGCCATAATAAGCACTTCCTCTGCCGCGATTTCCGTTTCGCTTTGTACTTCAATACCGTTCTCATACGTTCGGCGCTTCGCAAGGTATCCGCTTACGGCAACTCTTTGAGCGAGTTTTAGCGCCTGCGCAGCCCAAAGCGCCGCGCTATGCCAAAGACTAACCGGGTACAATATAATGTCCCCGGAAAACTGGACACAATCTAACGAAATTAAAGAGAGCCCTT
>JAUNBY010000462.1 GCA_030526935.1 Clostridia bacterium | reverse complement strand
AGGTCAGTTATTTCAGCGATCTGATACAGCGGCACGACGATTGGGAGTACATGGGTGTATATGCGGATGTGGACGCGCGTTATGGACAAAACGCCAAACCACCCTTGAATAACGGATTTGCTCGGTACTCAAGGGTGGCGTTTATTTTTCGTAAAGCATCCGTAATCATATATTGCTCCTCTATATTTAGATAACAATCCACCGATTCGCGCTATCTCGTTTGACGAGTCAATAGTGACCCGCGCAAACGGTTTGGCGCTACGCTCGGCGCGATTGTTCGATATCCCCAGCCGACCGTCCCGCGGTTAGTTCGTCAAGATAGCCGTTGATACTTGTGCTCGCCGAGTATAACCTTCTCATCACCTCGGAGTTTAATATGTCCGCGTGCCCGAATGCGCCAATAGATTTTATACGTAAGTTAAAATATATAAATTATGGTGTATAATAATAGCGTAATTGCATATATTATGCTTGAGTTTTTTTTTTTTTTTTTGAAGAACTCATTGCAAGAGGCGCATAACTGGTTTATAATGATGTTTATTATAGGGTGGTTTTTTGACGAATTTGCGCAAGCACTTCATAACTGCGGTTGCGAGCGTATATTCCCGGTATACGCGTCAGTGTGCCAGGAATGGTTACCGGCAAAGGCGCGGAGGATAGAGGATGAGAAAGAATGATCCGCGAAAGAACGCGCCTGGAGGCGTTACAGCGGGCGAGGGAACAGAGGAGAATCAGAGCGTTTTGCGCGCTTTGACGCGCCTTGTCATCAAGCTGCTGTTGGCGGGCGCGTTTTTATATTTATTATTTGGATGTCTTTTTGGCCTTGCGGTTGTGGATTCGAACGGCATGTATCCCGCGCTGCACTCGGGCGATATTATTTTGTTTTTCCGGATGGGCGGCGCTTTAAGGGAGGGCGACGTCGTGGTGTATCAGGCGCAAAGTCAAAGGCATATCGGCCGTGTTCTGGCGACGGCTGGCGACACGGTGGATATAGACGGATCGGGCGCGTTGTATATCAACGGGACTCTTAAGCAGGAACTGGTTTATTACAGCACATTGCCCAAAGAAGAAAGCGGCGCGGAATATCCGCTCGCTGTGGGAGGAGATGAGGTGTATATACTGGGCGATTTGCGCACGGCTGCCACGGATAGCCGCGATTTCGGCGCGGTGCGCACGGGTTCGGTCACCGGAAAGGTTTTGGCGGTCCTCCGGTTGCGAGGCTTTTAGCGGCGGGGAACGCTGCTTTTAATCCCGGAATTACCAGAATAATAATTAATGGAGGATGAAGTTTACATGAAACGCAATTTCCACAAGATACTGGCAGGGCTGATGGCAGCGCTGCTGCTGCTCGCCGTGACGCCTTTTTCGGCTATGGCTTATGGTAATACAACGGCAACGATTTCATTCAATAAGAATCTGTTCACATTGGAGCCGAAGACTGCTCTTGATGGCCTTTCTTTCGTATTTACCCTGACGCCCGGTACCGCCTCCCACATCGATTCGAGCTATGTCGGTACCACGTCCCCTTCGATTTCGCCGAATACCGTTACCCTGTCGGACTGGGATACCTTAGCCACAGAGTTGCAGGGCGGCGTCGGGTATACGCAAAGTGGGAGCTTCACTGTTCCATTCACTTCCATCGGCCTGTATACCTATACGCTGAAGGAAACGAGTTCATCGAATATCGTGGATTATCCCCTCAACCAGGCTGAATATGAGGTTACAATCCAAGTAGTGAATACGGTAGTGGACGGAGTTGTAACCGGAATAGAGATCGGCAGCATTGCGTATAAGCAGCTCAAAGATGATGAGGGCTCTGACATTAGCGCAACCTCTAATAAGGAGACAGATACGCCTAATTTCCCCAGAACTCAGACGCCCGTCGATCTGGTGATAACAAAGACAGTCGCCGGCAATATGGGAGACGTGACAAAGGAGTTCCTGTTTAGCATCACGTTGCCACAGACTGCTGAAGTTAAAACTTATACCATGAAGACGGACAGCAGTGTCATAAGTAGCTTGGCAACTGCCACTACCGGCAATCCCACTAGTATTGTGACGAAAGATTCGGGAACGGTAACGGTGGACTTCAAACTGAAGCACGGCGAAACGATGACCATTGAGGATCTGCCCGTGGGCATGGTGGTTAATGTTACGGAAACTGCCGGTGGATATACCGCGACCATTGAACACAACGATGTAGTGCAGGCAGAAGACGGCACTGATTACACGATCGTCTCCGGTACAAACACCATAGACTACACCAACACCAACACCCAGGTCAACACAGGCATCAACACAGACATTCTCCCCTTCGCTCTGATGTTCCTGATTGCGGCGGCGGGAGTCGTGATGCTCATCAACGAGAAGCGCCGCGGGATAAACT
>JAUNBY010000461.1:2046-2387 GCA_030526935.1 Clostridia bacterium | reverse complement strand
TTCGATCATCCACTCCGGCGTTATAACGTCATAAAAATTGCTTACAACATTAAGTCTTGCGGCGACGGGGGCGACGGCAACGCGCTTTACCCCATCAAGCGCCGTGATGCCGCCGCCATCAAAATCGGTCGATAACCACTCGAAAGCCCCTGTATTCGCGCCGCCGCTTACACCTGACGGATGCGCGCGGACGCTTTGCATAGCCAGTAGGAGGCTGTCGATAAGCGTGTTGACAGCCCCATATCCCGACGGATCCATTGCGGACGCTCCGTCGCTCGATGAATATACCACCCTGGCTTCGCTCGTTTCGTTGAAATCGCGCCTTAGCTTATACTCGGTTT
>JAUNBY010000461.1:0-2036 GCA_030526935.1 Clostridia bacterium | reverse complement strand
AAGCTGCAAAAATTCTTCTTTTCTTCTGATGAGGAGCTTTTTCAATCTTCGAAGTTCATCCGTCGCGGCGGACAGCACGCGCGATGAATCGCCGTTTGACATTTGCTCAAGTATGTCTATCTGTCCGTTCAGTTCAGAAAGAGAGGCGTCGAGACGCGTTTCCACGCGCATAACCGACCTTACGTAGTCTTCCAGCGACTGCTGATTATAGCGTATCACTTGCATCTCGTTCGCCTCCCTGACGTTAGCTTTTTATATCTGATAAGGATTGCCCGTATCGATATTCCCACCGGTGTTGGTTACTTGGGTTTCCGTCTCGCTGTAGAAATTCTCCGCTTTCTTCAGTTCGTTTATAGCGTCTTCCATGTGTACATCGCTCGTCTTAATATTGTCGTACAATATCCTAAATGTACTCATGAACACTTCGCTCGCCGGGCCATCCCAGAATCCGTCAAGATTATGTACCGTGTTGTTCATCTGATCGCAAATCGAGCTTAATTCGCTCCTTGCCGACTCATATTTGCTATATGTGTCCTGTATTTTCTCTGTTGTTACAAGAATTCTCTCAGCCATTATGAATTTCCTCCTCGTTTATATTAAATATCATACTAACATCGTGTACCGTCGAGTAGCGCGACGTGTCAGCCAATGACCGCCTTTGCCGCCATATCCGCCATCTCGTACATCGTTGCCGCCGTCTTGAGAGCCGCGATATACACCCGCATTATGTTGCATGTTCTGTCGTACCACTGCTTGGCTCTGGTCTGTTCCTCGACGAACGCCACCTGAGCCTCGCCCTCCCATTCGCCGGCCAACGCGTCGCCCGCCGCGTGAGCGTTGCCGCTTATGCTTTCAAATTCTGCCACCAGATTCTCCAACTGCGCCGCCGCGCTTCTCAGTTCCTCTACCGTTACCGTTAACTTCGACATGATCCGTTCCTCCTTTAAAATAACTATCGATTGATAAAATGTTTACTTATTTTGTATGGCCATCTTGCTCTGCTCGTCAGCTATTTCCAAACGTCTGGCATAGCTCATCAGTTCCCTGTAAACGCTGTCAATTCCCTTTCCAAGCTTTTCGACGTCACCCTGAAGCGCTTCCAGACGAGCCGTCAGCGCGTTGGCGGCTTCGCCCTCGAACTCGCTCAAAACGCGTTCCCTCAGCGGCCTGACCTCACGCGTGGAAACGTCAGAAACGGAAAGCGCGCAGTTTTGTATCTTCCTGGCTACAAACCGTATCTGTGCTGTATCGTGCTTCACAGTCGTTCACCTCCCATCCGCGAAAGCTTGTTTGTCTGTCAACAATCGCATTATCTCATAAAAAAGTTCATCCCGCCATAAAACCTGATGAATTGTACGATTTTTGCCTTGAATGGCATTATACTATCATCAGACACACGCCGTCGCGCACTCCCTGCTCCGCGAGCGTAAGCGAGGGATCGAGAACATTGTGACTGTCAATATCGCACAGATGCGTATTTTCCGCGTCGAAGCCTATGTTCAATCCGGTGGTTTCAAGTATGCGCACTATCTCACGCACAACTATCCCTACGCTTACCCCTTCCGGGAGCATAAAATCGTACGCGGCGCTGCACGCCGGCACGGAGATTTCCGCCAGTATCGTTTCCACTTTTATTCGCCTCCCTTCGCGTTCGCATCCCCGGCACATCGTCGCGACAGTTCATTAACAAGCACATCGATCTTTGTGTGAACGAGCATATTGCGCCCGGCATGGCTCAATCGGACGTCGCAATCGGCTTTGACGCCATCCAAAGACTCGCGCAATAATTTTATGGCCGCGGCGGATGTCTTGACGGGCGTAAACAGCCATCTTGCGTTCGCCATGCGTTCGGCCAGCATGCACATCGTTTCGCACGCGATACACATATGCGTGCCATTCATCGTATCTACCCTTATTGTCCACAGGCGCGCGCACAACGCTCGCATTATTCGCGCCGCCTGCGAATCCACAACGAGGCTGTCGGTATCCCGCGCTATAAGCCCCGATTTCATCAGCGATTCCAACGCGGCATCCAT
>JAUNBY010000460.1 GCA_030526935.1 Clostridia bacterium | reverse complement strand
TGTATAAGGGCTTGCGGGGCTTTATCTCTGTTTTAGCGTCAAAGACAGGAGTATGCTGTCGCGAAAGATTGCCTCCGTGCAAGCCTTCGCAAAGCGAGAATAGTACAAAAGGGCGATTATAGCGAACGACCTCTGGTATTCCGCTCTCCAACGTGAATCGCGGTCGTTTAAAAATCGCTTCGAAACGCATAATTTTGACAAACAATCCAATACTAAGCCTGCGTGTTGACGCAATGCAGAATGGAAGGTGTTATTGATGAGAGCTACGGGCATTGTGAGAAGAATCGACGAATTGGGCCGCGTGGTAATCCCAAAGGAAATTCGCAGGACGCTTCGCATACGCGAGGGGGATCCTCTGGAAATTTTTACCGATCATGACGGAGAGATAGTGCTTAAAAAGTATTCGCCCATAGGCGAAATAGCATCCATAGCAAAGGATTATACGGATTCGCTTTACCGTTGTCTGGGATTTATCAGCTGTATATGCGACAGGGATATGGTGGTTTCGGCATCGGGGTCGCCAAAGCGCGAATTGTGGGAAAAGCCGTTAAGCCCTGAAATGGAACAGGCCATGCAAAACCGCACGCCGCTGAGATTGAGCGTTTCTTCTCCGGGCAGACTTATTCCAATAACCAACGACGAGACTGCCGAGCAGTACACTTCTCAGGTTATCGTTCCGATATTATCGGACGGAGAGGTAATCGGAGCGCTTTTGCTGCTCAGCCGCGACAGCGGAGCCGTTATAGACGACGCGGCCTTTAAGGTCGCCGAGACGACGGCTACAATTGTCGGCAGACAAATGGAACAGTGACAAGGCGATATGCCCATACGCGCAACCCTTCATCACCCATGCGCCTCTTAACGCCCCCGGTAAACTTGCGGGGCGCGCGGGCGCATGGGCGCACGCTTACTTCATGCGCAGAATCGCGCGGCATATGACAAAGAGAATGGCATTGTCGCCCGCGACGCGGCTGATAATCCGCGAAAATCGCTATATTTTGCAAAACAAAACATAAAAATATACTCTTGATAAGTATAATATCGCTTTATCTCGTTGACTAATAACCCTTTTTAGGCTATAATAGCAAGAGTGAAGCACAACCATATTAGGAGGCATTATCAATGAACAAGGCTGAATTCATAGCGGCAATAGCGCAGAAGAGCGGACTCACCCAGAAACAGTCGGGGATTGCACTGAACGCGATGATCGACGTTATCACCCAGACTCTGAAGGAAGGCGACAAGCTCCAGCTTACAGGCTTCGGAACCTTTGAGGTTCGCGAACGCGCCGCCCGCAAAGGGCACAATCCTTCCACCGGCGAGCCGATGGATATCCCGGCTTCCAAGGCGCCCGCTTTCAAACCGGGAAAATCGCTCAAGGACGCCCTGTAAACCCTATTGTGTGAATCGCTTTTCGCGGAGTTGCGCTGGTTGCTCCGCGAATTTTGCGTTTAAAACTCTCTTTATGGAGGATGTCGATGAAAAAAACAAAAAACGACGCCGCGAACAACTCGAAGTCCGGCGTCGCGATAGATAACGACATGCGCCTTGACAAGTACCTCAAGGTTTCAAGGATCATCAAGAGGCGCACACTCGCCAATGAAGCGTGCGATACCGGACACGTCATGCTAAACGGCAAGGAGGCTAAGGCCGGAAGCGTAGTTCACAAGGGCGATATAATCTCCGTGCGCTACGGCGAAAAACTCACCCAGTACGAGGTTGTAGAAATAAGCCCTCACGCAATGAAGGCGGACGCGGCGCAGATGTACAGGATAATACAGTGATTAATGGCAAGTCGTGCTGGGCGGTGGTGGTCGCCGCCGGGCGCGGAGTGCGAACGGGTCTTGATTACAACAAGGCTTTTTATCGCATCGACGGGAAGAGCGTGCTGTCCAGAAGCCTGGAGGCTCTTGAAAAAAGCGGTCTTATAGACGGCTTTGTTGTCGTGTTGTCCAAAACGGATGTGGACAGATACGGCGAATTGTGCCGCGAGGAGGGAAATTGTCCTCTGGTTAAACGCGTCGCTTTCGGAGGCGAAAACCGGCAGCGTTCGGTGTATAACGGACTTCTCGCCTTGCCGGAGGGCGTTGATATAGTCGCCATACACGACGCCGCGCGCTGCTTCGTCACCGTTCCGGTCGTAAAAGCGACAATCGAATCCGCGTTCTCTCACGGAAGCGGCGTCGCCGCCACGCCGCTCGTCGATACCATAAAAGCGGTGGACGCAAATCGGCGAGCGGTCGAAACCCTCGACCGCTCGCGCCTGATGGCCGTTCAAACGCCTCAGACATTCGACTGTCGGGATATACTCCGCGCCCATGAGCAGGCCCTTAAAGAAGGCTTTGTCGCGACCGATGACGCCGCTTTATATGAAAAGTACATAGCCCCCTCGCGCCTTGT
>JAUNBY010000459.1 GCA_030526935.1 Clostridia bacterium | reverse complement strand
TTCCCAATATCCTTTATCATAGGATTCGCTGCCGCGCGGGCCGCTGGTATAGTATCCATAATCGGGATTCCAGTATGCTTCGCGAATACTTTCACGCAGAAGGTGGGATCTTTGGAGCCATCTGTAGCAAATTAGCGCGTCTTCTTTGAGTGCGCGAGCCATATCAGCGGCCGCCTCATAAGCTGCCATGAAGTATACTTGAGTGCTAAGCGCGAAGCCTCCGGCCTCAGGTTCGTCAAAGGCGTCGTTTGATGAAGATTGCGGAGCATGATACAGCCCTTTTTCCGGGCAAAACAGCCCATCCGCACGGCGCATCGCTTCCAAGATCCGTGGCCAAACACGGCGCAGAAGCGCTAAATCGCCGCTTGCTTTGAAATAATCGCCCAGTGCCATTACTGGCATCGGAATGCCGTCGATGCCGTTGTCAAACCCGCCGGATAGTATGTATTGGAGAGTATTGGCGCTGACAGCCGGTTCGATCATGGAGCCGCATTTCATAATAATTTGTGCGCTGTCGCGTCGCCATACGCCAAATCCAAGTCCCTCGCCTTGAAAAGCGCCTGCTGACCACATGCCCGCTTCGCCGTCGAGCGCAAAACGAGGGTCCGTCGCGTTGTTGAGCACGTCCAGCGCTATGCGACAGGCTGCGTCGAACGTAGTGATGCCCGTATGAATGTCCGGGAAGCGTTCAAGCGCGTTGGGAGCCGACCAGATACTTTTTCGGTTTATTACCCTCGTCATATCTCCCCATGGAGTATGACGCCATGAAAACTCCTCTACTACACGGGTCGGAGATATTACCGTGCTCCTGTCCGGCACGTAGGCGTCGGGTTCAGAGTAGGCGATGTCCTTCACTTTGTTTGTAAATATATTGAACGCGTCGCTTTTAAAAACTGGTGATCCCGGTGGTATCGCCTGGATTTGCCGGATCAATTCCGGAGAATATCCGGCATCGCGAAGGCCGTAAAGCTTTAGCTCGGCAACACAGGCTGTGTCGCCTTCCGTTTCAAAGCGAATGCACGGCTCCCTCCGAAAAGGATAGACGCAATAAAGGCGACCCATAACCAGGATTTCCATTGCAAAATCGTCAATCATGCAGTGCAGACGGATGAGTCCATCGTCTGAAGCCATGGGAATATGCTTATCTTCGATATGAAGAAGCGCCATCTTTGCGTCATATACAATTTCAACACCCAAAAGCGTCATGCGCACAACTTTTTCACGCCCAACATCCAAACTCAGTATGATTTCAAGGTTTGAACTCGAAACCTCGGCTTGTGAACCGTCGGGCGGCGTAAGTTCAATATCCGGCCAGGAGAGCGGGTACACGCTAAACGCCGCGTCTATTGAAAAGCTTTTATCGATCGACTGATAGCGGCACCGACGCTCCCAAACACGCAGGCGCCGGCACGCAGGCGATATGGAAAGGACGCCGTCTTTTATCTCAACGTAGGGAAGCGACAGCCTTTGAACGCTTTTTTGGGGGGAATAGATGATAAGCGTTCCGTTTGGGAAGCTAGCGCGGTGTTGAGTAAGCGCGACGGGAGAAAGGCCATCGCAGCCACGAATGCCTTGGGACATCTGATGCCAGTGTATCAGGTCGCGGCTGTACAGGGTCGTGTCGTTGGAAAAAGCGAGGAAATTTGTTCCCGACAGGTTACTGTACGCTTTATCGATTCGTCCGGGAAGCAGTAAATGAATGCCTGAAGCTGGATATAACATTGGCTCCTCCTTATGAAAGCGCTCCCATTTGTAATTATATAAAAACCAGTCGCTTTGTCAACAAAAGCGAGGTTATTTTATGTTTTGTCAGATTGTAGCGGAGCGGCGGTACTGCCTCTGACTATGAGTTGAGTTGAATAGACGATTTGACGCGGCGTCGGATGGACGGAGGGATTCCTGATTAAATCGTCGAGCAGTTCCACGGCGGCCATGCCCATGCGCTGCAACGGTTGCTCGACGGTTGTGAGCGGGGGTTGAACGAGACGAGAGTTAGGCAGATTATCGTAACCGCTGAGAGAAATCTGCTCCGGTATGCGAAGTCCTTTGCTCGTTATTGCGATATAAGCGGAGAGGGCTTCGTGATCATTTTGGCAATGAATCGCGGTCGGGGGATTGGGACAGTTAAGTATATCGAGCGTCGTCTCAAATGAATTGTGTTTTTCATTAAAACGGTATACGAGCGACGGATCAAAATCGATGCCGTGCTCGGCCAGAGCGTCTTGATAGCCGCGCATACGCTCATTGAGCACATATGTGGAGGTTTCGTCGGTGAGGTAGGCGATGCGGCGGTGTCCAAGCGAGATCAGGTATTCAACCAGAGTGCGGGTTCCAAAGCGGTCATCGGCATCTATGGTGGTGGAGCCAGGTAAATACGTCTGGAGTCCGACGAGGGGAATGT
>JAUNBY010000042.1 GCA_030526935.1 Clostridia bacterium | reverse complement strand
CTCAAAAAAGTCGGGATAACTTTTGGCAACCGCCTCCGCTTCGTCGATTTCTCCGCCGGTCAGCGTGAGTAGTATTGAAAGCGCCATTACAATGCGGTGGTCGTTATGACCGCACAGGCGCTGCGTCGGCTTGTGAAATGCTGTCGGCTCTATAACCACGCTGTTTTCGTTTACCTCGACCGTAGCGCCGAATTTGCGCAGCTCGGTTGCCATCGATTCGGCTCTGTCGCTCTCTTTGATTTTAAGCCTTCTGGTGCCATGGAATGTTCCGCCGTGCTTTGCGGCCGCCACCGCAAACAGTATCGGCGCGAGATCGGGACAATCGTCAAGGTAAATGGCGGCGGCATCCGCGTTTAAGGCGCGAAAATGCTTCCTGTACACCGCATCCGCCTGTGTGCTTTCGGGGTTCAGTCCGCCTGTTTCAACTTTACCGCCAAACAGGTTTAACGCTTCCAGAAAGGCGGCGCCCGAATAATCCCCCTCAACCGTCACATCTCTCGATACATAGGATTGATTTCCTTTTATGCCAATGGTGTTTTCATCAAGCCAGGCAACGATAACGCCGAATTGTTTTAACGCCTCTATGGTTAAATCAATGTAGGAACGGCTTTCTATTGGGGGCGTGATATGAATGACGCTGTATCCGGCGACAAGCGGCAGGGCAAATATCAGTCCGCTGATAAATTGACTGCTGACATCCCCCGGGATTGTGTATTCTCCGCTCGTCAGAGGACCGCGCACGGAAATCTGATCGCCATTTTGAATATAAGTATGGCCTTTTTCCGCAAATAGGTTTTCGTAAACCATCATGGGTCTGCGCATCAGCCCTTCCGCGCCGCAAAAGGTCGTTTCATTGCCCGAAAGCATCGCCACGGGAATTAAAAAGCGCAAAGTGCTTCCGCTTTCACGACAAAAAAGGCTGTTCGCGGGGTTTGCTTTTTTTACATCACAACCATATACGATAACATCATTGCCGGCGAACTCCGCTTTTACGCCTGAAGCAAGAAGGCACTCAAGGGTTGCCAGCACATCCTCGCACTTTGATATACCTCGAATTGTACTGACGCCTTCGCTTAAGGCGGCGCAAATCAACAGTCTGTGCGCCATGCTTTTTGAGGGCGGCGCTTCGATTCTGCCTTTGGCTGTGCCCTTTTTAATCTCTATTATCATCTGATGCGCCTCCAAGCAAAAAGTCTATAGCTTCAAAATAGCCCCTCAGCCCGTGCCCCATAATCGTTTTCTTAGCGGCAAGGCGGACAAAACTTACCTGCCTGAAATCCTCACGCCGGGCGACATTGGAGATATGCACCTCGACCGCGGGTATCTTCGTCGCGGTAAGGGCGTCCAGTAAGGCGATGCTCGTATGCGTATAAGCGCCGGGATTTATCACAATGCCGTCCGCCTTTTCAAAATACGCCTCCTGGATTTTATCCACCAAATCGCCCTCGTGGTTCGACTGATAGATTACTATGCTATAGTTGTTTTCCTCCGCGTGTGTCTGCAGAGCTTTTACCAGCGAACTATAGCTTTCACTTCCGTATTTATCGGGTTCCCTTATGCCTAACATATTGAGGTTCGGACCATTTATTACATATAGTTTATTCATACTCCAATCTCCCCTGTAATCTTCTCAGCCACCATATCCGCCGGGCAATCCGCATCGATCAAAACATCCGCGGAAGCTTTATAAACCTCATATCTTTCATTGTACCGTTTATAAACCGCTTCCTTCGTGCTCGAAAGAGGCCTGTCGCCGGTGGCGATCAATTCTTCAACCGGCCGGTCGATAAAGTAAACGCGGCCGTTCTGTTTTAGCGCGGACACATTCTCATGCCGAAGCGGTACGCCTCCGCCCGTAGCGATTACCACTCCCGTTTTCGCCGCGATATCGCGCACAACTTCACATTCAATTTCGCGAAACCTTTCTTCACCAAAGGTTTTGAATATATCGGGAATGCTCATATCGGTTTTTTCTTCAATCAAAGAATCCGTATCTATAAACTCGCGATTCAAGTATTCGGCAAGCAGTTTCCCGACCGTGCTTTTGCCCGATGACGGCATTCCGGTCAGCACGATGTTTTCCTTTTCTTTCATCATTTTTTGATAAACCAGATCGAGCGCCTGTCTTTCATAGGTGGTATCCATGAATATTTCAGATGCCCGCACTCCCTGCGCCACCAACATATAAAGCCCGCCCTGCGCGGATATGCCCCGTTCTTTGGCCTGGGAAATCAGAGGCGTTCGCAGGGGATTATACACCGCGTCTATTACGCCTGTCAGAATTGGGCATTTTGACAGTTCTACCGGTTTGCCGAATATATTTGGATACATACCAACGGGCGTCGTATTTATAATAACCTCTGTATCGCCGTGAAGCTCGTACAACTCATCGTAAGTAACGCTTCCTCTTTGCTCGCTCCTCGATACCGTAACGATCTCGCGGGCCGATAAAGCCGAGGCTACGGCAAACGCGGTTTTTGAAGTTCCTCCAGTGCCTAGTATCGCCACCTTTTTACCTTTTAAATCAATATCGGCATGGGAGAGGAGCATACTCATTCCGTAAAAGTCGGTATTGTAGCCATATAGCTTTCCGCCTTTATTCACAATCGTATTGACCGCGCCAATCGCTTTTGCGTGTTCGTCTATATAATACAGATATGGTATGACGAGTTGCTTATAGGGAATGGTCACATTGACAGCGAGAAAGTCGCGCGTTTCTAAAAAGGCGCGAAGCTCGTCGCGGGGAATTTCCCTGATGTCATATTCATAATCCGCCAGCGCGTTGTGTATTTCCTTTGAAAAACTGTGTTTCAAACGCTCGCCTATACATCCGTATTTCATACTTGCGCTCCCTTTATTCGCCTGCATTTTTCACAAGATAATCCGTGCCAAATCGCAATGTCAGCATATCCGCCACCACTATGGCAAGTGCCGCGTCCACAACGCCGCGCGCTCTGTGAATAATGGCGGGATCGTGTCTTCCTTCGATTTTCAATATTTCGTTTGTCATAGATTGCAGATTGACCGTTTGCTGTTCTTTATAAACCGACGGCGTCGGCTTCACGACACACCGCAAGGTAAGCGGCATTCCGTTAGTGATACCGCCGTTGATGCCGCCGTTGTGATTCGTTTTTGTGACGACTCGATTGTCTTCCATCACAAAGGAGTCGTTCGCTTCACTTCCGTACATATCCGCAAATTCAAATCCCCTGCCGAATTCAATCCCCTTGATGCCGCCGATAGAAAAGAGCATATGGGAAATCACGCCCTCCATGCTGTCAAACCACGGCTCGCCCACACCCGCGGGAACGCCAAGTATCACGCTTTCCAGAACGCCGCCTACGCTGTCGCCGTCGTTTTTCGCGGCTATGATCTCGCTTACCATTTTTTCTTCCGCTTCATCGGACAATACGGCGAATTGCTTATTCGCTAACAGCTCCAAATCACCGCGATAGTCCTCGAATTCTCTGTCGCAGACGCCGTGCAGGTTCGCGATATGCGTTCCGATTTGAATCCCTTTGTCGAGTAAAGCCTTGCCAATTACAGCGCCTGCCGCTACAAGCGCCGCCGTAATTCTCCCCGAAAAATGGCCGCCGCCACGATAGTCTTCAAAGCCGCGATACTTGCATCGCGCCGCATAGTCCGCGTGGCTCGGGCGGGGCGTGTTCTTTATGCCTTCATAGCTCTTGCTATGGGTATTTTCGTTTTCGATCAGTATGGTAACAGGCGCGCCGGTGGTATATCCGTTAAAAACGCCGCTGACAAGCCGGTAGTTGTCCTTCTCCACCCTTGCGGTGGAAATGCTGCCGCCCGGTCTTCTTTGGGTCAGTTTCTTTTCGATATATTCAGTATCCACTTTAATTCCGGCGGGCATGCCGTCAAGGACGGCGCCGATACCATACCCGTGGCTTTCCCCGAATAATGTAATGGCAATGGATGAACCAAAGGTATTTTTCATATCGTCCTCATCCTCTCTTTTACCCTTTTTTTGAAGTCATCCATGGTGACGCTTTGAATTGTACATTCGCCTATCTCATTTACCAGTATAATGTCCACCATTCCGCCGCGGCGCTTTTTATCGTGGGCGACGAATTCTAACGCTTCCTGAATGTCGCATTGACACACTACGGGCAGGGAGAGTTTTTCCAATACTTTTTCAAGCCTGTTTCTCACATCATCCGAGCACACGGGCAGCATGCCCAGCGCCACGCATTCGCCGTGATATAGCCCGTTCATTCCCATTTGCGCTTCAATGCCGTGCCCCAATGTATGACCGAAGTTGAGGATTTTTCGCAGTCCGTTTTCTTTTTCATCGGCTTCTACAATTCGTTTTTTTATCATCAAAGAGCGAATTATAATACTTTCGATATTATACTCTATATTATCTTCGTTTTCAAATATGGAAAACAGTTCTCTATCCGATGTCAACGCCATTTTGACCGATTCGGCAAGACCCGCGGATATAAGTCGTCTGGGCAGTGTGTCGAGGGTGCCTGTATCGATCAGAACAGCCTTTGGCTGATAAAACGCGCCGACAACGTTTTTCGTTCCGCCGAGGTTCACCGCGCATTTGCCGCCTATGGACGAATCAACCTGGGCCAGCACGGTAGTTGGAACCTGATAAAAGTCAATTCCCCGCATATAGGTAGCTGCGGCAAAGCCTCCGAGGTCGCCCGCAACCCCTCCGCCAACCGCCACAAGCGCATCCCCTCGCGTCATACCAAATTTGAGCATTGCCTTAAGAACGGCCTCAAGGGTGGTCATGCTCTTTGAGCCTTCTCCTTCGTTAACCGTGAAGATCATGCCCTGTTTTGCCCGACCGCAAACAGCTTCGGCATACTGTTTTGGCACTCCCCTGTCGGTAAGAATAAAGACCTTTTTTTCTAAATCGAAAACCTTTTCGGCATCCAGAAGAATGCCCTTGCCGATATATATTTTGTAGCTTCTTTCTCCGAGATTGACCGATAGCGTATTCATACTGCCACTTCCTCTTTGAATGTGCCGGCTGTTTTCAACTTGTCGCAGGTGGTTTTAAGTTCTTCCAGCATTTTAGCGCCGTTGTCGGTGTGGATATTGCCTTCAAGCTCTACATAGAAATAGTACTCCCAAAGAAGTTCCTTCATGGGGCGGCTGTGAAGCGAGCGCATATTAAAGCCGTGTTTGCCTATAATGTCAATGGATTTCGCGAGGGCGCCAGCCTCATTTCTTACCGTGAACATCAGTATTGTGTGTACGCCATTTTCGCTTTCAGGATAGGTATTATCCGAGCGCGACAGCACCGCGAATCTTGTCGTGTTGTTTTTGCTTTTATTGATATTCTTTTCAAGGACGCAAAGCCCAAAGAGCTCTGCCGCCTGAGCGCTCGCAATCGCCGCGACCGATTTGTCGCCCATTTCCGCCACCTTTTTCGCGGCCAGCGCCGTATTGGCGTATTCGTGTTGAACGAATCCCTTGTCTGACAGGTAATCGGCGCATTGCCCGAGCGCTTGCGGGTGGCTTATAACCTCCTTAATATCGGCAAGCGCGGCGCCGGGAATGCCAAGCAGGTCTTGTGTAACCTCCAGATTAAGCATGCTGTTCACATAAAGAGAACCCGAAAACAGCAAATCGGTTACCTGTCCCACATCACCGTTGGAACTGTTTTCCACAGGCAAGACGGCAACATCGCATTCTCCCAGAGCGACCGCTTCATAGGCGGAGGCAAAGTCGGAACAGGCCTTCTTTTGAGCGGATGGAAAAAGCGCGTTTGTAGCGATATGGGCGAACGCTCCCTTGGTACCGCTGTATGCCACCTTCATTCCGCTTAGCAGTCTTTCCTGATATGCGCGCGACAGGGACATGCAGTTTTCGATGAACTTAACATAATACTCGCGTAGTATCTTGTCTTCCACGAGAGCCGAATTTCGCCTTATGACCTCCGCTTCTCTTGTGGCGTCGAGTATTTTCAGACCGTGTTCTTTTTTGTGCCGGGCAACGACTTCGGCCGCGCGCATACGAACAGAGAAAAGCTCCGCCATTTTCGCATCGACTTCGTTTATCGTCTTTCGCGCCTCTTCAAGTGAGTTCATTTTCCTTTTCTCCAATCGGATTTATTTGTTCAGTGTATCGGCTATTTCATAGATGAGCGCTTCGGTCTTTTCCCAGCCGAGACACGGATCCGTAATCGACTGACCATAAACCGTGCCATCGGTCTTTTGAGCGCCTTCTACGAGATAGCTCTCTATCATAATCCCTTTCACCATTTTTTTGATTTCTTCATTTTGGCGTCGGCTATACAGAATATCCCTCGTGATTCTTATCTGCTCGACACAGTGCTTGCCGGAGTTTTCATGGTTGGCATCCACTATTACAGCGGGGTTCGGAAGGTTTTTTTCTTTATACATTTCAAGCAGTTTTAGCAGATTTTCATAATGGTAGTTTGATACGGGCTTTCCCGTTGCATCCTGATAGCCTCTAAGTATCGCATGAGCATAGGGATTGCCGTCGCTGTCAACTTCCCAGCCGCGATAAATGAAGGTATGCTTATGCTGCGCGGCCGTGATGGCGTTCATCATGACAGAAAGCTCCCCGCTTGTGGGATTCTTCATGACCACGGGACTATCAAGCCCCGATGAAGTCAGTCTGTGCTGTTGGTTTTCCACCGAACGTGCGCCGACGGCAACATAAGAGAGCAGGTCTGAAAGGTATCTGTAATTGTCGGGGTAGAGCATTTCATCCGCGCAACTGAAACCATATTCGCGAAGCGCGGACATATGCAAATCCCGAATCGCGACGATGCCATGCAGCATATCCGGTTTTTCGGTTGGGTTGGGCTGATGAAGCATCCCCTTATATCCGTCGCCCGTCGTTCTGGGCTTATTGGTATAAACGCGGGGAATAATGAAAATACTGTCCTTCACCTTGTCCTGCACCGTGCGAAGCCTGCCCAGGTATTCCATGACGGATTGTTTATGGTCAGCAGAGCAAGGGCCGATGACGAGGAGCAGTTTTTCCGATTCGCCGCGGAACACACGCCGGATTTCTTCGTCGCGCTCCGCCTTGGTTTTTGCCATTTCGTCGGTTACAGGGTACTGCGCCTTAATATACTTTGGGATGGGAAGCTTGTGGTGGAAATTCATGCCCATAATTAAATACCTCTCTTCTGTAAGGAAACTCATAAAAACAAGTCCGCACAGGATTTGACTTTTATCAAATATCCATGCGGACTTTCTTTAGTTCCTTATACTATCACTTGCCATCAAGACGATGGCAACAAGGCCATCGAATCAATGTTTTTCAGCAAAGGCAGAAAAACCGCATTGATGGCTAAAATAAAATCGATTGTTCATAACGCTGTGAACGCAAGCCATTTAAGGTTCTCCTCCCTCGCAAGATTTCGTCACATTATACTCCCGGTTCACGAGGATGTCAAGCGTCAAAAAACACTTTTGTGTGAATATTTTGTGTCCCCTTCAGTAAATCAACGAGCGTTGATCTGCCGCGATTTATACCTCCCGGTAAAAAAACATTGACGAACGACCTGGGATGTGGTACATTATATTGTAGTGAATTATATTGTTACAGCGAGGTATTATCATGATTACACGTTTGAATGAGCAGAAAACGACGTTAAAGGAGCACATGCGCGGGGGCAACAAGTGCGTTGAACTTCGGGGACTGGTAAACGAGCTTCCGCAAAATTCGCGGCTTTTCTCAAGGATAACCCTCGTGCCGGGCGCTTCTATAGGCTATCACGTACACGAGAACGAGACCGAGCTTTTCTACTTCATCGAGGGAAGCGGCCTCGTAAACGACGACGGGAATACCTTCGAGGTATCGGCGGGCGACGCCATGTCCACATCTTCGGGACACGGCCACGCCGTAGAGAATAACTCCGACGGCGACCTCGTCATAGTCGCGGTCATAATAAAGGACAGCGCCGTCTGATGTTCTACAAGCCCTATAAGCCGCGCCGGAAAAAGATGCGGCGCGGCTGCGTGTCCAGGATTATAAAGCTCGCCCTGCTCGCCATAGCGGTTTATTTTTGCGTATTGCTTGTTACTACCGGCACGGTGGGCGACATATTCAATTCCCTGCTGCCCGGGGGCGCTCCGCTGGGATACGTAAACGTCCTTTTGCTGGGCGTAGACGACGCCTCGGCGTCCACTCAGAGAACCGATACAATGATTATCGCCACGATAACGAACGCGGGCGATATAAGGCTGACGAGCATAATGAGGGATATGCTCGTAAGCGTCGAGGGGCACGGCGCGAGAAAGATAAACTCCGCCTACGCCTATGGCGGTGCGGATCTCGCGGTGAAGACCGTCAACGACAATTTCGATATGAATATAAGCCGCTGGGCCGTCGTCGACTTTTCGGACTTCGCCGCGCTCATCGACGAAATCGGAGGCGTGAGGCTTGCGATAACCAGGGCCGAAATGGACGAGATGAACAAGAAAAACGGGCATCAGCTCGCGACATACGGCGAGGACGTGCTTTTGGACGGCGTTCAGGCGCTCAGATACGTGAGGATAAGAAAGATCGACTCCGATTACCAGCGCACCAACCGCCAGCGAAGGCTGTTGACGAGCGTATTCAATTCGATACGCGAAATAAAGGATCCCATAAGGCTCATAAGCATCGCCAACAGCGCGAGGAAATACGTCTCGACCAACGTCCCAACCGTATCCATAGCCATAAACGCCATAAGGGCGCTTGCGGGTACGGGACAGATATCACAGTTGCGCATCCCCGCAGAGGGGACGTATGAAAGCGGTATGCTCGACGGCGTGTGGTCGATACGCGCTGATCTCGCTCAAAACGCGAAAATCATGAAAGAATTTATTTACGGGTAGCACCCAAGCGGAGGATCGCAATGCAAAACGACGGACTTTTCGAGCAGAAAAAGGATCGCATAGGTTCCCCCGACCAATTGAACAGGTATATGAAGGTTGTAACTCCAGGAGTGGGCCTCGTGCTGGCGACGATGATAATAATCGCGCTTGGCGTTATCTGCTGGGGCGTGTACGGTACGATACCCGTCACGCTCGAACTCGACGGGGCTTTCGTGGCCAACGATGAGGACGGCGTTTTCGACAGCTTCATAGTCGTCGCCGACGCCGTTTCAGACGCTCCCCTCATATCCGGGGGCATGGAAGTACAGCTCTCCCCCGCCCACGCCCCGAGGGATGAATACGGCTATATCACGGGGACGGTCGCGAGCGTATCGACATACCCCGCGTCCGAGGACGAGATAATAGGAATGATTGGAAACGCGGAGATGGCGAAACTCATAATGCCCGAGGACGCCGGAAAGCTCGTGACCATAAATCTCGAACGCGACGAAACGTCTCAAAACGGTCTTAACTGGACCCACGAAAACGGCAAGGGCGTCCATATCGACGCGGGCACTCTCGCGACCGCCATGATAATCATCGAACAGCACCGGCCGATAGACCTGGTTCTCGAGGGGGATTGATTATGGCCAAGTCGAAAAAGGTGCCCGTTATAATGCAGATGGAGGCGCTCGAGTGCGGGGCGGCGTCGCTGGCGATGATAATGGCCTATTACGGCAAGTGGGTGTCTCTTGACAGAGCGCGGGCCGCCTGCGGCATATCCCGCGACGGAGCGAGCGCCAAGGATCTGGTCAGAGCCGCCCGCGAATACGGCATGGAGGTAAAGGCCTACCGCGCGAAGTCGGGGGCTTTGGAAAAGCTTCCCGTGCCGTCGATATTGTTTTGGGATCACTGCCATTTCGTCGTTTACTGCGGCGTGAAGGGCAAGACCGTGTCGCTCAACGACCCCGCGAGGGGACGGGTGAAGGTGAGCCTCGACGAATTTGAGGAGAGCTTTTCCGAGGTCGTCATATATCCGACGCCCGGGGATCAGTTCGTAGCAGACGGACAGAAGCCAAGCGTCATGGCCTTCGCCAGAAAGAAGCTCAAAGGCGCCGCCGCCGCCATAGTCGTCGTAGCCTTGATAAGCCTTCTCGACTCGGCCGTCGGAATAGTCGAACCCGCGCTTCAAAAGGTGTTCACGGATTCGCTTCTTCCGCAGTACCACCCCGAATGGGTCGAGCCATTTATGGCGATAATGGTGGGCGTCTTGATATTCAGCCTCGTAATATCGTGGCTTAAATCGGTATATTTGCTCAGGGTCAAGGGCAGGTTCGCGATAGAGGCCAATTGCACTTTTCTGTGGCGGCTTTTATGTATGCCCATGAGGTTTTACTCGCAGCGCTACGCGGGCGACCTCATCTCAAGGCAGAGGGATAACGCGGGAATCACCGACAACCTCATAGATGTGCTCGCCCCCATCGCCATAAACGCGGTGATGATGATACTGTATCTGACGGTGATGCTCCGCTACAGCGTCACTTTGACGCTCGTGGGCATAGCTACCGCCGTGATAAACATGATAGTGGCTCAGATATCGGTCGACAAAACCATGGACATGTCCCGCGTCGCCTTCAGAGAGGCGGGCATGCTCGACAGCGTGACCATGTCTGGCATAGAGATGATAGAGACCATAAAGGCTTCGGGCGCGGAGGCCGGCTACTTTGAAAGGTGGTCGGGTTATCAGGCGAGCGAGTCCTACGAGTCCAACCGCATGACCAAAATAAACGCCTGGTTAGGCGCCATTCCGCAGTTCGTATCGGAACTGGCGGATCTTCTCGTGCTGGTCATAGGCGCGTGGCTCATAATGCACGGGGAGTTTACCGCGGGAACGCTCCTGGCGTTTCAAAGCTTCCTCACGAGCTTTTTAAACCCCGTGTCCGACCTCACAAACGCCGGAACTACCATACAGACGATGAGGGCTTCGATGGAGCGCGTAGAGGACGTTATGACCTATCCGACGGACGTAAATCCCCTGGACGCTAACCCCATAGACGACGACGCGCAAAAGCTTTCCGGGGACATAGTTATCGAGGACGTGACCTTCGGCTATACGATAAACCAGCCGCCCGTTATAAAGAACTTCAGTCTCAGGGTAAAGCCCGGACAAAAGGTCGCGCTCGTGGGGTCGTCGGGTTCGGGCAAGTCGACCATAACCAATCTGTTGAGCGGATTGTACGAGCCATGGTCGGGGAGTATAACCATAGACGGCAAGCCGCTTAAGTCCATAGACCGCTTTATATTCACAAGCTCCGTCGCCGTCGTGACTCAGGACATAACCCTTTTCGAGGACACCGTCGCCAACAATATAAAGATGTTCGACGATTCCATCGAATCCTACGACGTGATACTCGCCGCCAACGACGCGCGGCTCCATTCGGAAATAATGGCGCACGGGGGATATTCCGAAACGCTCATAGAGGGCGGGCGCAATTTCTCGGGCGGACAGCGCCAGCGAATGGAGATAGCGCGCGCTCTCGCGCAGGACCCTACGATAATAATACTCGACGAGGCGACCTCGGCGCTCGACGCCAAGACGGAATACGAGGTAATCCAGCGCATAACTCAGCGCGGAATAACCTGCGTTATAGTCGCGCACAGGCTTTCGACGATAAGGGACTGCGACGAGATAGTGGTTTTGCAGGACGGCGTCGCGGTCGAGCGCGGAACGCACGAGCAGCTTTTGAACATGGGCGGGCTTTACGAGAAGCTTATCACAACCGAGTGAGTTGGAGGAAATATGGGCATATTCGCGCAACAGCTCAAAAAGAGGCAGGAATCAGACGAGCATATATTTGAAATGAGCATGTCCGAGCTTTCGAACGTGGTCACGGCAAAGCCCGTCGCCTCGTTCGCGGGCGACGGGATGGATTCCGGCTCGACGCAGGCGGCGTTCGAGAAGATATTCCGCTTTTTGAAAATACCCATTCCCGACATCCCCGACGACATAATCAACCAGTCCGAAAGGCTCGACGCCATGCTCAGGCCGTCGGGCGTCATGAAAAGGCGCGTGGAGCTGACCGGCAAATGGTGGACGGACAGCATAGGGGCGCTTTTGGGAGTCAAGAAGACGGGCGAGGTCGTAGCGATACTCCCGAAGGGCAGGCGCTATTACTTCGACGACCCCGCGACGGGAAAAACCGTGCGGGTTAATTCCGCGACCGCGAAGGAGCTTACCTGCGACGCCTACTGCTTTTATAAACCCTTTCCCCAGAAAAAGCTCACGCTTATAGACCTCGTAAAGTTCATTGCCATGACGCTTTCGGCGTCCGACTATATACTCATAGCGCTTACTCAATTGATGTTCACGGTCATAGGCATGGTGACGCCCTACGCCACTAACATGCTCTTTGACAATGTCATACCCCTTGGACACACCATGACGCTCGTACCGATGGCGGTGATGCTCGTCTGCAACGCCATCGCCGGTTCCCTGTTCATGGCGAACGACATGATATTCTCCGCCAGCATAGATTCCAAAATAGACCTGAAAGTCAATTCGGCGGCGATGGCCAGGCTCTTGTCCCTGCCGGTGGACTTTTTCAGGAAGTACTCGTCGGGCGAGATGTCGGCAAGGCTTGAGACCATATCTCAGGTGTGCGAAAAGCTCCGGGAAATAGTGCTCACGTGGTCGATGTCGGCGGTGTTCTCGGTGGGATATATCTACCAGATGGGGCAGTTCGCGCCGTCTCTTGTGTGGCCGGGGTTCATACTCATATTCGTAAACCTAGCCTTTTCGCTGCTGCTCGCGTATATGCAGGTGGCCTACGAGCGCGAGAGGATGAAAAGCTCGGCTAAGCTTCGCGGAGTGCTGTTCGCGCTGTTGTCGGGCATTCAGAAAATAAAGCTCGCGGGCGCGGAAAAGCGCATGTTCTCCATATGGGCGAAGCGCTACGGAAAACAGGCGCAGCTTCAGTACAGGCCGCCCGCCGTGATACGCCTGTCCGCCATAATCAACCGCGCGATATCCTTCGGGGGACTGATAGTGCTTTATTACGCGGCCATAGAGTCAAACGTGTCAGTAGGCTCATATATGGCCTTTACCGCCGCCTATTCAATGGCCTCGTCGACTATTTTGAAGCTCGCCCGCGTCGTCGATTCGGTCGCGGAGATCGTGCCTTCGCTGGAAATGATACAGCCCATTATGGATACCGCGCCCGAAACCGCCGATAATCTGAGGGTGGTCAACAGGCTTTCGGGAAAGATAGAGGTCGATCACGTCTCGTTCGGATACAACCCCGACCAGCCGCCCGTCATCGACGATTTGTCATTTACCGTCAAGCCTAACGAGTACGTGGCCATAGTCGGCAAGACGGGCTGCGGCAAATCGACGCTGATGAGGCTCTTGCTGGGCTTTGAAAAGCCCTTGAAGGGCGCTATAAGTTACGACGATAAAAACCTCGCCTCTCTGGACGTGAGAAGCGTGAGGCGCAATATAGGCGTCGTTCTTCAGGAGGGAAAGCTCTTCGCGGGAGATATATTCTCAAACATCGCCGTGTCCGCCCCCTGGATAACCTCGCGTGAGGCCATGGAAGCCGCGGAAATGGCGGGGATAAAGGACGACATAGAAAAAATGCCCATGAAGCTCAGGACGCTCATATCCGAGGGCGGCCAGAGCATATCCGGCGGACAGCGGCAAAGGCTTATGATCGCCCGCGCCATCGCCCCCAAGCCGCGCATACTGATCTTCGACGAAGCCACAAGCGCCCT
Organism: Clostridia bacterium; assembly: GCA_030526935.1. Classification (GTDB taxonomy): domain Bacteria; phylum Bacillota; class Clostridia; order Christensenellales; family Aristaeellaceae; genus JAUNBY01. The sequence continues at coordinate 323 of JAUNBY010000042.1, read as the reverse complement.
TGACAACATAACCCAGAAACAGGTGGCTGATTCGCTCGCCAAATTGAGATGCACGAGAATCGTCATAGCCCACAGGCTTTCGACCATCAAAAACTGCGACAGGATAATGCTTCTCGACTCGGGGCGCATCGCCGAGGAAGGTACGTTCGACGAACTTGTCGCCAAAGATGGTTTGTTCGCGCAGTTGGTGAAAAGGCAGATGGTTTGACGAAGTGTGAGGCTGACCGCGCGGGAAAGCTGAAGTTTAGAGTTAAATCTAGAAACCGCGAATATGATAAAAGGAGGCCGCTGTATGGAAACGAGGAAGCTGCCGATTGGAGTGG
>JAUNBY010000458.1 GCA_030526935.1 Clostridia bacterium | reverse complement strand
GAGGTCGTCCACGAATTCAACGGTGGGCTGTTCTTCCGGCTCGTCTTCGCCGTTGGAATCACTGTCGTAAGTCTCCATGTAACTCTCGTCGCCTCTGGCGTCGAGAAGCGTAACGTCGTCCACAATGAGAAGCACGGGAAGATACGCATCCTCATCTTCTATGAACATGGCGTTTACGTCGCAGGAAGTGCTTATTCCGTTGCGGGTTATCGTCGCGACAACATCGACGGATATTTCATCCCAGGCGCGCTCGTACACCCAGTCCGCGTTCGTCCAGTCCATTTCGCCATCGGTGAGCCTGCTTCCGACAAGGTCGCTTGTCAGCCGCATAAGCTTCGAATTCAGGCTGTACGAAACGGTGAAATTGCGTTGCAAGGCGTCTTCGGCGCCGTTTATAATGCTTGTCAACTCGTCGAAGTTGAGCGAATCGTAGTCGATCTCCTCCGCGAACGCGACGGATGAAATCCCCATAAATACCGCCAGTATCAGACAAATTGTCTTTTTCATTATCTATATCCTCCTTGTTTATCAAGCCTCGAGCATCGACGCTCCGATTATACCGGCGTCGTTTCCCAAGGTGGCCAGCATTAATTCAGCCCATTTCATATTCTTGAAGAATATGAGCGGGGCGAGCTTTTCTTTTACCGCTTCGAGAAGGAATTCTCCCGCGTGGGAGACGCCTCCGCCGAGAAGTATCACGTCCGGGTCATAGGTGTTTATCAGATTTACAAGGCCTACGGCTACGTAGAAGGCGTAATCGTCAAACAACTTCACCGCGACCGGGTCTTCAGCCTTCGCGCAGTCTATTACGGTCTTTGCGCTTATCTCGTCGATGTCGTTTACGGATTTGGCTATCATGCACTGCGGGTGTTCCCTTGCCGCGTCGCGTCCGAAGCTTATAAGCGCCCTCGCGCTCGCGTAGCACTCCCAGCAACCCCTGTTCCCGCAAGAGCACTCGATTCCGTCGAACTTGATTATAGTGTGGCCTATTTCGGTAGCCACTCCGTGAGCGCCGGTAAACGGCTTGCCGTCGATTATAACGCCGCCGCCCACTCCCGTTCCGAGCGTCACCAGAACCGAGGAATTCGCTCCCGCCGAGGCTCCGACCTTATGTTCCGCCAAAGCCGCAACGGTCGCGTCGTTTCCGACGTAAACGTCCTTTTCTAGCATACGCGACAGCATGCCGCGCAGCGGAACCTCGTGCCAATAGAGGTTTGTGCAAAACGGAACTATACCCCGCGCCGCGTCTTCAATTCCGGGAATTCCAACCCCCACGGATGTTATGTCGGACATGGCAAGTCCCGATTTGGAAACCGATTCTCTCGCCAGTTCCGCTATGTCCTTTATCAGCGCCTCATAGCCCCTTTTGGGATTCGAGTCGCAGGAAACCTTTCCGAAAATGGTACCCTTCTCGTCAACGCAGCCCGCCTTAGTCGTCATTCCGCCAACATCCACGCCAATTCTTATCATGGTGTATCCTCCTCAACGTCGGAAATTGTACTTTGCGCGTGCGCACGAAGCCTCTCGTCGAGGGTCTTCGCGGCGTTGTACCCGTTCTGCTTAAGCCTCAGATTCCTGGCCGCGACCTCGAGAACCACCGCGAGATTGCGCCCCGGCCGTATGGGAATGACGACCTTGGAAACCTTCACTCCCAGTATTTCCTCGTATTGCTCGTCGATGCCAAGCCGGTCGTATTCGGCGTTGCCCTTCCACAATTCAAAATGAACGATAAGATCTATGGATTTAGACTTTATAACCGCGCCTATACCGTACATCGTCGCTATATCTATTATGCCGATGCCTCGTATCTCCATGAAATACTTTATGACCTCGGGAGCCTCCCCCACGAGGCGGTTATTAGACACGCGGCGTATTTCGACCACGTCGTCGGCCACGAGCCGGTGTCCGCGCTTTACAAGCTCAAGAGCGGTCTCGCTCTTGCCAACGCCGCTCTCGCCGGTTATGAGAAGTCCCGTCCCGAACACGTCTACGAGAACCCCGTGCTGCGTTGTATGCGGGGCCAATTGCACGTTGAGGTAATTTATTATCCTCAGAACGAACACCGTGGTTTCCTCTTGAGTCGAGTAAATCGGAACGCCCCTGTCCTTCGCGGCGGCGACCATTGCGCCTACGCATTCCATTCCGTGGCAGACTATCACGCAGGGTATATCGTAACTGAAGAACTTTTCAAGCCTCTCTACGAGCACATCAGGCTCAAGCGAGCACATGTAGCTGTTCTCGACCTTGCCTATGACTTGCGGGCGCTGATACGCGAAGTACGACCAGTACCCGGACAGAGGAAGCCCCGGGCGGTTTATATCGCTGGAAAGGAGGTTGAGCCATCCCGACGCCCCCGCGAGCTGCACGTCGAGATTTAACTCCTTAACAAAATAGCTTTCCTT
>JAUNBY010000457.1 GCA_030526935.1 Clostridia bacterium | reverse complement strand
GAGAATTACAGCATATTGCCTGTAAATAGCGTGATATATTCATTATTTTGGTCGATTGCCTTTTGCATAGTTGTGTGTTAGTATAATTGTAGTACAGATTTGGGGGGCGTTTATATGAATAATTATCCCGGCGGCGTATGGCCGGTGATGCTCACGCCGTTTGAGAGAGACGGTTCAATCGATGAAAGAGGATTGCGCGCGCTGATCGAATGGTATATCGACAGCGGCGTATCGGGGATGTTCGCGTCCTGCCAGTCGAGCGAGATATTCAGGCTCGACGGGCAAGAGCGCGTGCGAATAGCCTCCATAACGGTAGAACAGGTCGCGGGGCGTATGCCAATCGTCGCCTCCGGGCACACGCCCGATTCGTTGCGGGAGCAGGCCGACGGCATAGAGAAGATGGCGGCGACGGGAGTCGACGCGGTGATACTCCTTACCAACCGCTTCGCCCGTCAGGACGAGAACGACAGCGTATGGGCCGACAACCTTATGAAGCTTCTCGACATGATCGACCCGTCGATACGCCTGGGTCTATACGAATGCCCCTACCCCTACAAAAGGCTCATGACGAACGAATTGCTGAAGCTTTGCGCCGGGACGGGACGGTTCTACTTCATGAAGGATACCTGCTGCGACGCGAAGACCATAGCCTCCCGCGTCAAAGCCCTCGAGGGGACGAATCTCAGGCTCTACAACGCCAATACGACGACGCTTCTTGAGACGCTCAGAAGCGGCGCTCACGGATACAGCGGCATAATGGCCAATTTCCATCCCGAATTATACGTGTGGCTGACCACCAACTACATGTCCCAAAACGCGCCACGCGTGCAGGACGCCCTGACCCTTGGCTCTTTGATAGAGCGCCAGCTCTATCCCGTCAACGCCAAATATCACCTTACGAATATCGAAAAACTTCCCATACAGACGTATTCGCGCGTGCAGGACGACGCGCTTCTGACGGACACCTTCCGCGAGGAGGTTCACATGATGGACAGGTTTATGACAGACGTTTACGGGAGGTATTGCGTATGAATCCGAGGATGAATAAAGCCGAATTATTGCGCGAAAAGTTCGCCAGAAACGAAATGGTCGTGGGCGGTCACGTATTTACCTGCGATTCTCAGATAACCGAGGCAATGGGGCTTCACGGCTTCGAGTTCATGTGGATAGACATGGAGCACACGGTGTTCTCCCTCGAAACGGTGCTTCATCACCTTCAGGCGGCGTCGAGCGCCGGTTGCGCGGGCATAGTGCGCGTGCCGTGGAACGACCCCATACGCGTAAAGCCCGTATTGGAAATGGGGCCGGACGGCATTATATTCCCGATGATAAATACCGCGGAAGAGGCGCGAAAAGCGGTTGCGGCCTGTACATATCCCCCGGGAGGCATAAGGGGCGTAGGCCCCCGCCGCGCTCAGCAGTACAACAGATTGTCGCTCGCCGATTACCTCGCGGACGTCGATAAGACGTTTTTGCGGATAGTTCAGATAGAGCATATAGACGCGGTGAGAAATCTCAGGGAAATACTGTCCGTCCCGGGCGTTGACCTCGCCATGATTGGCCCGTGCGACCTGTCAGGCTCCATAGGGCTTCTAGGTCAGACCCGCCACCCCGAGGTTATAAAGCTCTACGACGAGATACAGCGCGTATGCCGGGAAATGGGCAAGCCCTTCGGAGTGTCCATCGGAGCGGGCGACGAGGAGAATATACGCGACTTTATCCGCCGGGGCGTCAATATGCTCGGCTGCGGGGACGATACCAGCTATATTTCCATGGGCTGCGAGAGGACGTTCAAATTGATATCGGACGCTCTTGGAAGGTAAAAAGTATTCGACCACTAAAAAGCAGGGGACGAAAAATGGACGCGATGCATTTAGGGCTTAACAAGTCGCCTCTCTACGAGCAGGTCGCCGACCGGCTCGAAGGCCTTATACTCGCCGATTACACGAGCGGCGAAAGGCTTCCGAGCGAGCAGGCGCTCGCCGAACAGACGGGCGTAAGCCGGACGATAATCCGCGAGGCTATGAAGCTTCTCAAGGAGCGCGGGCTTATCGATTCCAAAACCGGAAGCGGCGCGTTTGTCACAAAGCCCGAGGCGCAGAACATATCAAACGTAATGGCGCGTATAATCCAGATAGAGAAGATAGACCCGGATTCTATATACGAGATACGCGAGGTTCTCGAATGCGCGGCCGTCCGCCTCGCCGTGCGACGCGCGACAGAAGAGGACATCAGCGAAATGACCAAAACCCTCGACGCCTTGAGAGACCGCGGACTGGACGCGCAAACCCGCCGCAATCTCGACTTTCACTTTCACTACCTCATCGCCAGAGCCTCGCGCAATCCCCTTCTCGCGATACTCGTCGAATCTATGAGCAACGTCTTTAAAGACGTTATACGAAC
>JAUNBY010000456.1 GCA_030526935.1 Clostridia bacterium | reverse complement strand
CCCGGGATTTTCAAGCGTTGGCACGGTTCGCCCGTTGAGCCGCCTTATGAGGGCGTCCTGGCCGTCGGGGTCGCAAAGCCAGTATGTGCAGGTGTGGGAAGGGGCGACGGCGGGCGCTTCGGGATGTTCCGCTTCGCCGTCGCGTTCGCGTTTTTCAACGTCCGAGAGGATGGCTTCTCCGGCCATTTCGACCGCGTTTCTGGCCACCGTCCATTCCCCCAGCCCCGTCATTCTCGACAGTCTGGCGACCTGTCTGCGGACGGCGGCTTTCGAGTTATCGTCGCCGTTGGCGTATATATCGTCGCGCATGAGGTTTTTCTCGGCGCGGCAGAGCTTGTTATAGCGGTCCTTCCAGTCCGTCTGAGATATTCTTCGCAGGCTGGAAACGGCGTTTGAGAGTATTATGGCGTCCCGCGAGCGCCTGCGCTGCGCCGACTGTACGGCCTTGCCTGCGCCCCTGCGGTCGTCAAGCCACGCCTCGAGGCTTTCCAGTTCCCCCGCCGAACCCTTTTCGGCGAGAATCTTGAGCGCCTTTTCGTAAAAGGCGTCCGAGTGCCCTTTAAGCTTCGACATGTCCCGGCCGCCCTCGACCCACCTAACCGCCTCGCGGACTTCGCGCCTGTCGTCTATGACGCGCGAAGCCGTCTGCGCGAAAGCCTTTATAAGTTCTATGCTCACCGCGCGCGGGAACAGCCATATCTCGTCCATATTGAGCCCCTGGCACGCGTCAAACGACGAAAGCGCGCCCTCGAGCGATTCGGGAGTTATATCGCAATCGGAATGCGACACGAGTTCGCCCGCGATTATGGAGATTCGCGGGGTTTTAAAGCAGGACGCGAGCGAAACCGGGCGCTCGCGGGCCATCTGCCTGGCCATAACCGCGATCCACTTTATATTGTCGGAAAAGGATTTTGAATCGGCGTCGCGGCGCACAAGGTCGTTAATCTTCGCGGCCTGCGACCGGGAAAGCCTCAATTTGGCCCTCCCGTCAACAGGCAGACGCGAGGCCAGCCCCTTCATATAAGCGTTCATTGCGTCTAAACCGATATATGCGTCAAACCCAGCATATTTATCCGGCGAGGGCATAGTTTTCTCTCCATTCGATTGATTTGTCAGAATATTATGAACCGGAATCTGTCATAGTATACGCGATGCTCTGGTATAACCGAAAGCTCGAAGCGCTCATTTGCGCCGCGCGGCGCATATTTAAATCCCTCCCGCATAGCATTAACGGACGGGAGGGATTGTTATGCTTCGAAACGACTACCGGCGCGCGCTTATAATGCTCAGGCCGCATGTGCGCGGCATGACGGGACATGTGCGACTGGAAAGGCGAACGCTCGCCGGGTCGATGCGTTTCACCGTGCAGTCGGCGCCGCCGGGCGTCCTTCACGCGATTCTCATGGCGCATTACGGCGGGCGCTGGCTGGTTTATCGCCTTGGCGCGCTGCGAAACGACGCGCGCGGTCAATCGGGAATGACCGCCTCTTTCGACCCGAGAAACCTGCTGGGACTTGATCTGGATAAATACACGCTCGTCGCTATCGTACTGACCGGCGCGGGCGAACCTCAACTGGTTATGACGGGAATGGTCAACGGGTATAAGGACGTGAACTGGGCGCAGGTCATAACGGCGGCCACTTCGCAGTTCGCGGCAAAGACGCCGTCGGAGCGCGCCGCGAAAAAACAGGCCGACGCGCGGGATGAAGCGGGAAAAGCGCAACCGGCGCGGGCGGAAACAGACGGACGGGACGCGGCCGCCGAATCGGAACGGGTCGCCGCGCGGGAAGCGCAGGCGGATGAAGGCGAGGTCACGGCGGAACAGGCGGACGGACAAGGCGCGGAGGATGCGCAATCGGATGTTAAGCCGGATGAACAGTCAGAAGTTTGCTGCTGTGAACAGATGGAGGCGGGAAGCGAAGGCGCGGAGAAGTCTAAGGCGGACGAAGGCGAGGTGGTGGAGGAACAGGCGGACGGGCAGGGCGCGGCGGATGTTCAGGCGGATGAACAGCCGGCCGTACAGCCTGATGTGAATCCGGGTGAACAGTCGCAGGAATGCCGCCGCGAGCTAATGGAGGCGGGAAGCGAAAGCGAGGTCATGGCGGAACAGGCGGACGGACAGGGCGCGGCGGATATTAAGGCGGATGTCCAAAGTAAAAACACCGCTCAGCCACAGCCGTCATCAGCCGCGTCCAAGGCTGAAGCGGGCGAAATTTCGGCGTCGGAGGAGTTTCAGCCTGACGCGCGCAAAGGCGACGGCATCGATACCGCATCGCGGCAAAAATCCACGGCGATATTCGAAGTATATGCCATAGCGCCTGAAGCGCGGGATATTGAAGCCGCCGGGCTTTCGGATTCGTCGCCGTCGCGAGAGGCGGAACAACGAGAGTCCGGGGAGGACGCG
>JAUNBY010000455.1 GCA_030526935.1 Clostridia bacterium | reverse complement strand
TTCGTCAGTTGCCCACATTCGGGACAGCGATAAACAACGCGCGACTTGGGGACAATATGCGTCTGCGGCAATAGCGTACAGCCGCACCACGGACAGGTCAGTTCCGGATTTGCCGGGAGCGATTTGGATACCTCAAAATTCATAATAGTTCCTCCGTTTCAGGGCATTGCCCATATTGATAAACACCGCCACACGAACGGCAGCGGTGTTTATAGCGAGTGGATTAATTAGTCGATTGGCGACGTGAATACGGTGATCCCCGGCTTCAAGCGATAGCCCAGCAGCATTGTAGTCTTATCGCCGCCCGACTTGGGGCGCTTGCGCTCAATCGTGGCAACGCTGTGCAACATGGCGTTGAGCGAACGCTTGCTCTCGGCGCAGTAGCCGTTGTCGCGGCACCAGTTTGCAAACACCTCGTATACGGCCGCTGTGCGTACTTCACCATGATCGTCCTTGACGAGCATATCCTCAATGAACAGCGCCAACTTGTCAGAATCGCTATGATAGTCCTCCGTCGCCCGTCGGATGGAAGCGGGCATATCGAAGCCTTCCTCACAAAGTTTCTTCCACCCCTCAAGGCACCAGTTCAGAATGCCGCTCAGGTTTTCGGGCAGCGCCAACGTGGTCTTTAGGGATTTATCTTGCTCTTCTTCGCCAAAATGACGATCGAAGGGAATGATCTTCAGCCGTCCGCTGGTAAACAGCGTCATGTCGGATACGACGGGGAGATAATTCGTGTTGATAAACAGCTTAAAGGCGGGCTTAAATGTGAAGCTGTTTTCATTCAAGTATCGCGCGCATATGCTGTCGTTGCCTGTCAGACTCTTGACCGTAGACGCGGAGAGGGAGAGCTTCCTGTCCAACTCGTTGATGTTCACAAAGCGTACCCCGGCCAGACGGGCGATATCCTCGCTGGGACCGCTGCTGTTTGCCATTTGGCGCACAGCGATGGTTTCCGGTCTCGACGTTCGCCCGTAGTCGCCCAGCATAGTCAGAATCGTTTCCAGCGCGGAAGATTTCCCGTTGCGCGTGGTTTTCCCGTAAACGATAAACAGGCATTCATACCGCGTGTCGCCCGTAAGCGAATAGCCCAGCGCTTTCTGGAAATAGCCCGCCTTCTCATCATCGCCGCACATGACTTCGTTTATAAAGCACTCCCACCGTTCACAGCGTGCCGTCGGGTCAAATGCGACCGCCGCGCATTTCGTAATCATGTCGTCGGGGCGATGCGCACGAAAGCCGCCATCCCGCAGGTCAACGGTTCCGTTGCGCACGTTGAACAGGTACTTATCCCGGTCAAACTGCGCCATCTCGATGGGATACACATCGGCGGCGTCTTTGAGAATGATTTCGCGCGCGCGCCGAAGCTGCCATTTTCGCGCATAGCCGATATACTGCTCGCGAAGCGATTCATCGGCAATCGTGACGGCATATGTCAGCAATTGGTCGGCTAACTTCTTACAAAGCTGCATGGCGCGCAGATTGCCCGTGTCGGGCCGCCATACGCAGCCGTCGTAGATATACCACATCTTGCGCTCCGGCACGAAGCGCGCGGTGGCCCGAAAGCAATCGGCAAAGAGATTTGCGCCGCCGATGTCCGTCCACGCGTAACGCGGGTTTGTGTCCGGATGGAGCGCGGATAAGTCGGGCACGGTATCATCAAGATCGGAAAACTCGTCATGCGCGGCGATACGCGGTAAGGGCGAGTAAACCTCTTTCACGGAAACCGCGGCCTTGTTCAGCGTGATCGCGCCGTAGCTTGATCCGCTTTGCGCGCGATCCCACTTTTCGCGGTATAGCCCGCTTTGTCGGAACAGGCGATCCATTTGATTTCTGTCCCGTCCACACCAGAAGGCCAGCATGGAGCATAAGGCCAGATCCGCTTCGCTTTGCGAACCATAATCGGTTATATCGCCGTCGAACAGCGCCGAAAAAGCCTCGCCGTTTTTTGCGTCCCGCGCGTGCGCCAGAACTGATTCATCCGAAAGAAGCGAACGCGCCTGCGAATACTGCGAAAAATCAATCACCGGTTCGGCTCTTTTCATGTATCGGTTGAGAAAGACTTGAAGCGCTTCGCCGCACTCTTTCATTTCATTATGTTGGATGACGTCTCCGGTAATCGTCGCGAACTTGGCGGTCGCGCCGCCGACATAGACCTCTATCCCTTTTTTCTGATTGTGTACATACCAGCGAGCTTTGTCAAAGGCAAAGCCCTTTGCAAGAAACACGGCGCGCATCCCTGTACCGGAGGGACTGTATTCGATGTAAGCGTCAGGCAATAAGTCAATGATCTCGCAAGCCAGATCGTTCATGACGCCGTTCGTAACACAATGATCGACGTACACGACGACAAGCGGCTCCATCACGTGAATACCGAGGCCGTCGTATTGAAGAATGCCCCGCATGGCT
>JAUNBY010000041.1 GCA_030526935.1 Clostridia bacterium | reverse complement strand
GCGAAACACAAGCAAGGTTTGCGTAGGGGCGTCGCATTGCGCGCCCGCCCGTATGCCTACCGCGCGGCTTGCGGCCGACAGCGGGCGGCGCATTGGGAACGGCAAACCAACGGTCGGCCGCAAACCCGCTGATTACGGGCTGGCGGGCGCGCAATGCGCGCCCCTACGGGTTCGTTGTCGCGCAACCCGCGAATACGCGCAACCCGCGCAACACAAGCAAGGTTTGCGTAGGGGCGTCGCATTGCGCGCCCGAGCGTATGCCTATCGCGCGGCTTGAGGCCGACAGTGGGCGGCACATGGGGAACGGTCAGGCCGACGGTCAGCCGCAAGCCCGCTGATTACAGGCTGGCGGGCGCGCGATGCGCGCCCCTACGGGTTCGTTGTCGTGTGACCCGCGAATACGCGCAACATAAGCATGGTTTGCGCTTAATGGCGGCGGCATTTAAAACGGTGCGCGTTTACGCGACCGCCATGGCGACTTACGGCGTCCCGCTGACGATATCAAAGCGTTCAAGGCGCCATTCGCCCTGCCCGCCGCCCATTTTTGAGCAGAAATAGCGGGCGAACGTTACGCCGGCGAGGTTTTCGCGTTCGATCTTCACGAGGGCTACGACGTCTGCGGACGCGCCATACGTCGCCTTCGCGCAGCCGTCGTAAGTGCCGCCAAGCTCCGTCAATCGCCTTTCCACGTCGGCGCGGCCGGGCGCGATATATCCCCGCGCCTCGCCCCTGAGGTTGAGTATGGCCGCCTGTGCCGCGGCGATCGCCGTATCCTCGGGGGTTTGAGGCCATTTGGGGCCGTCGGTCGCCCACATAATCTCGCTGGATAAGACCGTCCATTCCCCTTGGGCGAGACGTTTCGTCGTTACAATCGCGTGCCCGACCACATCGCCTAACGGGGTAATGGTCTGCCTCGTCGTTTCGTCGATGTAGATTTCGGTCAGCGGCGCTTCGCTTTCATAGCCCGTAAGCGGTTGAACCTGCGCGAATACCTCCGCTATGGCTCCCGGCCACGCGACGACGGACAATCCCCGCCCGCCGGGCACCGACCCGGGGACTATCGTTCCCCTTGACAGGGCGATGGCTCTCGCGAGAGGAATATACCCCTCCGACATCGGCCTGTATTCGATATATACCGCGCCCGTCGGCGATACCGGTACGCAGACTGGCTCCGCGTCCGACTTTCCCGCCAATCTCCCGTTTACGTATATAAGCCCCGGCACGTCGCCGGATATGAATAAAAACGGCTGCATTATACACCTCCCCCCAATTGCTATGCGCCGGGAGGGGAGCGTATGACGCGGCGCGTCGCCACGCGCCGCGTCATCGTACATGCGTAGAAGCGAGCGCTAAGCGCTTTGGGGACTAAGCCTTCATCACGCTCGCGAGTCCGGCGACCGATTCCACCGGCACGGAAAACGCCACGGCGCGCGCGGGCGTTTTGACGCCCGCCTTTTCCATAATGGCCTTCATTATGTCGTTTTTTTGCTCGTGGCGAACGACTATGAGTATAATATCCTTTTCGTCGGCGATCGTGACGCCGAAGAACTTCGCGGCGTATTCTCCGCCGGTGCCCTTGGCGTGAACGATTGTGCCTCCGCGCGCGCCCGCTGGCCTGGCGGCGGACATTACCAATTCGGAGTGGTCGCGCTGAGCGACGACGACTATCAAATCATAGGGAAAATCGCGTTTATTATCCATAATATCCACCTCGCCTTGTTCGTCGTTTGAGCCATTTAAAAGCCAGTGCATTCCGTTGGAACCGCCAAAGCTGTTTATCGGAATCGTAATCGCGATGCCTCCGCCGGGGACGTTTATTCCCAGCGAGTATATCATCTGTTTCATGAGCTTTTCGGCTTCGCGGCGGTAAGTTAGCGCGTATACGAGCGTCTTTTCGGACTTTTCAAGGCCGAGCATGTCGAGCACTCCGGCTTGCGCGGTTCCCAGGCAGGGAGTGCTGAACGCGGTGAGCACCCCGCTGTCACGGAAAAGCGACGAAAAGGCGGCGTCACGCTCCCGATCGACAATAGCTAAAATCATGCTTATCAAATTCAGCCCTCCTTACACTTCGATGATCTCGTCGTCCGGCTCGGGTACGGCCAGTTGCTTCGTTCCCGTGCGCAGGCGATATACTATGCCCAGTATCTGTATGGTTATAAGCGGAGTCATGGCAACCATGGCGACGACTCCAAAGGCGTCTGCCGCGATGTCTCCGCCGACCGCCGAACACGCGCCCATCGCGAGGGGGAGAAGAAAAGTCGCGGTCATGGGCCCCGAGGCGACGCCGCCCGAGTCAAAGGCGATCGACGTAAATATAGGCGGCGAGAATATCATGAGCGCGAGCGCGAGAACATAGCCCGGAATCAACAGCGACATTATCGATATGCCCGTCAAAACCCGTATCATCGCCAGCCCCACCGACACGCAAACGCCTATCGAAAGGCTCAGTTTCAGGGCTTTTGCGGGAATCGCTCCGGAGGTTATGTCGTAAACCTGCTTTGAGAGCACGTGAACCGCGGGTTCCGCGCTGACGACGAAATATCCTATTATCATCCCCACAGGCACGAGTATCCAATTGCAGTCAAGTTCTCCCAGAAGAGAGCCTATGTAATTTCCCACGGGCATGAAGCCTACGTTGACGCCCAGAAGGAAGAACACGAGGCCAAGATACGTGTATATAAGGCCGATGGCTATGCGCATGGCCGCCCTGAAGGGAAGTTTGATAGAAATAAACTGGAGCAGCGCGAAAAGCCCGGCTATGGGCAAAAGCGCTATGGCGACGTCCCTGAGGTATTCCGGCATATGCGATATAAACATCTCCCAGAGTTCGAGCGAGTCCTGCGTGGACGCGACCATCGTGGTCGAAGCGGTCGTTGTTTCGGGACGGTAGATAAGGCTCAATATCATGACCGCCAGAATTGGCCCTATGGAGCACAGCGCGACGAGTCCGAAGCTGTCGTTTTCTGAATTGCTGTCGTTTCGTATGGACGCGACGCCTACGCCGAGGGCGAGTATGAACGGAACGGTCATAGGCCCCGTGGTAACTCCTCCCGAATCGAAAGCGACGGCGAGGAAATTTTCAGGCACGTATTGGGCGAGTACGAATACGGCGACGTAGAACGCCGCGAGCAGTATCGATATGCGAATGGCAAACAGTATTCTCAAAAGCGCCACGACGAGAAACAGTCCGACGCCTATGGCGACCGCCATTATCAATATCATGTTGGGAACGCCCGGAACCTGTTCGGCGAGCACCTGAAGGTCGGGTTCGGATATCGTTATCATGACTCCGACGGCAAACCCTATCAATACGATTATCCAGAGCTTGCGCGAATGGGTTATCGCCTGGCCTACGTATTCGCCTATGGGCGTCATCGCCACGTCGGTTCCAAGCGTGAAAAGCGCCATTCCCAAAACGACGAACAGCACGCTTACGACAAATGCCAGTAACGCGCTGTTCGGCACGGGAACAATAAAAAAACATATGATGAATACGATTACCGCAATGGGCATGACCGAGCTGAGCGACTCGGTGCATTTTTCTTTTAAAATACTACGATTTTTCAGTTAAATACCTCCTTCGTTGCGTTGTCTTCAAACTCTCAGCCGTTGGGCGACGCCGTTTATCGCGCTTCCACGTCTAAAGTATAGCATTTTGGACGGAACCTGGCAATGGAAATCATGTGGCGCTATTGTTAGGGTGCTATTGTTTGCGGATCATTCGACGACGACGCATTCCCCCCTGCCCATATCCTTCGCGGCGTAAAGCGCCTTGTCCGCGCGCGAGAATAACTCGCTGAAGGTTTCCTCTCCGAAGCCGCGGAATATGGCGACTCCCGCGCAGCACGATATTTTATCCTCGTGTCCCTCTATCTCTATACAGGCTATTTTTTCAAGCGCCTCTTTTACGACGCGTCGCGCGCGTTCGCGGCCTCCGCCTTCCAGATCGATCATGGCGAGGAATTCGTCGCCTCCGAAACGCCCGGCGAAACTGTCGCCCCGGAAACTTTCCTTCAACGCCGCGCCCATCTCGCGCAATACGAAATCCCCGCAGGCGTGGCCGTACAGGTCGTTGAAGTTTTTAAAGCGGTCGACGTCGAATATGGCGAAGGCCAATTCGCGGTTTTTCTCGCGAATCCGCCCGGCGCAGAGGCTCTCCATAGTCGGTTTGTTGTATAAGGCGGTCAACGCGTCGATCATATTCGCGTATTCGAGCCTGTGCATGGCGCTGCGCTCGCTGCGGCGAAGGTTGGACGTAAGGACATACGCTACCAAAGAAGATATGCAGGTGGCAAGCGCTATGAGTATGTCGTTATAGCTCGCCTCCGGCGTCTTGAACGCGACGCTCATGGCGGTGAACGCGCCCGTATAACCAAATATCATAATAAGCGTATACGCGGTTGTATGCGTATAGAGGATAATAATTACCATCAGGGCAATTGGCATATAAAGCGAATGAGCGTCGGGATATGGGAATACGCCTTCGACAGCGAAAAAAAACAATACCGATATTTCCAGTACGGCGCATAGGCGCTGCGTTTCCTTAAAGCTCCGCGCGGCCTTTTTCGACCATAACAGTACATATGTGAAAAGGCATATGTGAAACGCGCCGAAAACCAGATACATATAAAAAAGCAATCTCGATTCGGAGAATGCCAATGTCAGAAGAGTATAAAAGACCAACACACATAAATAAATGACGCTTCCGTCACGAAGCATTTTACTGTTTATGTCGCGTATATACTCCTCGTTTTCGCGAAAAAAATCCCCATCCTCTTCGAAAAAACGTCTTATAAATGCAAGAGTTCCCGCCACCCGCATCACCTTCAGACATTCGATTTACTGCGAGTATATCATAAAACCCCGGCTTTGTCTATACGCTCGCATGTATTACGAGGTGGTTGCAGTATATTTTACCTATTCTTATTATCGTGTTACCCTTGCGTTTTATCGGTAGATGGACGCGAGCCTTGCAATGCCCGAATCAAGCGTCTGCAAGGCTCGCGTTTTATGGTTTTACGTCGCGTGATTGGTTACGCCGCTTCGTCAGCGCCCTGTTCGGACGTCTGTTCGGAGGAAAGATCTTCCAGCCTGTATACCGATTCGAACAATTCCATTGAATCCGCTACGCTCGTAAGCGTTCCGGAGGTGGATATTATGCCGTTTTCGAGCATATCGTCAATCTTATCGGCCATGGCGCGCACGTCCTCGACGGTGGTCGATTTAGCCTGTGCCATCCAGTCGAGACGCGTCTTTTCAGTAAGCCCGCTAAGGGCGTTGCTAAGTGCGGTGATCGCTCCGGTAAGCTGACCCGTCGCGGAGTTGAGGCTGTTGTAGGAGCCGATTATATACCTGTCTATGTCCTCCTGAGTGAGTTCGACGGTTCTGAGGAACTCGGGCAGTTGCTGTATAGTCGCGAAGGAGAGGGCGACGTTGGGGTCGCGATAGGTATAAATGTACGACGCGAACTGGTTGAATGACGCGTATGCCCCGTAAGCGCCATAGGCGTTTCTAAGGTTGGGGAGAAGGTAGGCGTCGTTTATGAGGCTCGTCAGAACCACGTCCTTGCCCGTGAAGTTCTTGCCCGTGTCGTACAATATGTTCATGTGCACGGTCGAGTTGTTTACCACGACCTCGCTTTCTATATCGGGGCAGAGTCCGGAATAATCGACCTTTTCGCGGCTGACGTCGGACATATTGGACATGAGGGATTCGACCTCGCCCATATAGGACGCTATCGCGTCTTCGCTTCCGGCGCAGACGACTATAGCGCCGTTTTTGTTGAGTATGAAATCGCGCGCCGCCTCGAGGCGCTGGGTTATAGTGTCAGGATTTTCTATCATTTCGGCGATATATGGATATAGCCCGTAGCTTGAGACGCTGAGGTTAAACGCGCCGTCCACCGACTTTGCCGCCGCGAGGCGCGAACGCTGGACATTCAGCGCGTTGGCGTCGTAGCTGTTTCTGGTCGCGCTGTTGAAGCGCGAGAGAATATCGACTATATCATCCACATCATCAAGCTTCGACTCGAAAAGCATCTCCTGAACAAGAGCAATGGCTTCAGGGGCGTCTTCCGCGAGGCCCAACAGCGATATGTCCGCCGTATAGATCTTCTCGTCTCCGTCATATCGGGGCGACGCGGAAAGAGACATCGCGATCGTGGGCATGTAGCGGCCGCAAAGCGCCGAAAGTTCTTCCCTGGTGTGGGCGTTCGTGTCGAGCTCTCCCATAAGCCACAGGTATATCTGCACGTCCTTGAGCATATCGACGGGTATGGACGAGGCGTCGAGCATTATAGCCGTCTGGGCGACGCCCGATACTTCCGCGACGCTCGTCATATACAAAACGCCGTCAACGGTCTTTTCTTCTATATCGAAATGCTGCAATTCTTCAGGAAGGCTATCAGCGGTAACGGGAACGAGCTGCTGAATGATTTGCGGATCTACCGAAGCTGAGCTCCACTCGACGAATTCCGCCGATTCCGCGACGAGCTGCTCCAGTTCCTCCTGCGACATCTCCGACTTTATAAGCGCAAGCTCCCGAGCCAGTTCCTCGGCGTTTTGTTCGGCCAGACCCGCCACGGGACGCGTCACCGCCACCGCGCGATAGGTATTGTCAACCAGGAAGCTTCCCAGCGCGACGGTCGCGTCATCCGCCGTCATTTCATTGACGGCTTTTTCGTATACGTTAAAGAAATCCACGCGATCGAAATACGTCCAGCCGAGCGATATATTGACGCTGGCGTTTACCCCAAGCGTCGAAGTCTCGGGCGTGAGCAACAGCGACAGCTTCTGAACCGCGAGGGAGCTTTCCCAATCCTGCTGATCTATGCCGTCGGCGAAGATTTTTTCCAAAGAGCCGTCAACGGTCTCGACGAACGCCTGCGCGTCGTCTTCGTTCACGCCGCTGGCCACGAAAGAGACCGTCGGCGTCGGCGAGTCCATGTCGACGGAAACCGAGACGAGCGCTTCGGGGAACGCCTCGCGCATATCAGTCATAAGCCGCGATGATTCGCTTTCAAGATAAGACCCCAGAAGCATAAGATCGAACGTATCCTCCATGTCGGCCTCGTCGCAGCCGAAGCTGTAGTATACGTAGGACGCGTTTTCGGTCGCGGCGTCGGCCTCGACGGGCGCGTCGTAAACCTCCCAAAGGGTTTGCTCGAACGGCTCTACGCGGCCCATTTCGACGTAGACGTCCTTTTTATCGAAATTCGAGAGGTATTCGGAGTCGATGTATTCGAGGAACATATCGATGTCAAGATTTCCATACAGCGTTATAAGCGCGTTGGAGGGATGGTAATACGCGTCGTGGAACGCTATAAGCTCCTCGTAGGTGAGCTTGGCGATTTCCCCGGGAATGCCGCCGCTCACATGGGCGACGGGGCTTCCTTTATACAGCGTGAATCTGTTGTTTTCAGCCGCCATCCTCTCTATGGTTCTCGCGCCCTGCATTTCGCTGTAGACGGTTCCGGCGATATTCAATTCCGCGTCGATATCGCTCAACTCATAACGCCAGGCTTCCCTTTTAAGAAGCCTCGGCTCTTCGTAAAGAAGCGGCGCGAACACGCCCGACAGGTAGTAGTCCATCATCGCCATTAACTGTTCCTGCGAAAGCGAGGACACGGGAAACGACGTCATTCCCGAATAAGTAAGGGCGTTTACGAATGTCGAATAGGTCTGGTTTGAGAACGGGAAGAACAGATTCGCGTCGGGATACTTCGTCGAGCCGCTTATGGTTATATGCTCGAACACGTGGGGCTTTCCCTTGTCGTCCAGCGCGGGCGTTTTGAAGGTTATGTCGAACGAGCGGTTGTTGTCCTCGCTCGCAAGGTACAAAAGTTCCGCGCCTGACTTTTCGTGCTCGAAAAGCACGCCCGTCGCGCCCAGTACGTCCATGGGTTCGACGGATTTGACGGAGAAGCCCGAGATCGTATCCCCCACCGCGGGCAAATCCTCCGCGAAAGCCGCGGCCGTCAGCGCGAGGGCGATTATAACGGCGGTTAATATAAGCTTTTTCAATTTATCAGCTCCTTATTCGTTTATACATACATTATATACCTTCTGGGTCGAATGTCAAATTTCATTTTTGTAAGTATATACGAAATTTGTAACACTTATATGTAACCACCATGCTCGAAATCTACTCCCCGTCCCGCGCCATATGACAGGCCACGCAGTGTTCCACGCCGCCGGTCGTCAACCTGCGAAGCGCGGGCGATTCTTTTTTACAGCGCTCGACGCACTGATCGCAGCGCGGATGAAACGGGCATCCCGCAGGCGGGTTGACGGGGCTTGGCACATCCCCTTTGAGAATAAGCCTGTTTCCCTTATGCTTTATGTCGGCCACGGGAATGGCGGATAAAAGCGCCTTTGTATAGGGATGGAGCGTGTTGCGGAACAATTCTTCAGAGCTCGTCAGTTCAACGATCCTTCCCAGATACATAACGGCTATCCTGTCCGCCAGGTATTCGACAACCGACAAGTCGTGCGTGATAAAGATGTAGGTGAGCTTCCTTTCCTCCTTGAGCTTATTGAGAAGCTTCAGAACCTGCGCCTGTATGGACACGTCCAGAGCCGACACCGCCTCGTCGCAGATTATAAGCTCCGGGTTCACGGACAGCGCCCGGGCTATGCCTATCCTCTGCCTCTGGCCGCCCGAAAACTCGTTTGGGTAGCGCGTCATATATTCCCTCGGCAGATTTACATCCTCAAGAAGCTTGCCTATCCTCTCCATGCGCTCTTTTTTGCTCCTGACGCCGAACTTAATAAGCGGGTCTTCGAGAGAGCCGAATATGGTAAACGCGGGATTCAGCGAGGAATAGGGGTCCTGAAAGACTATCTGTATTTTTTGACGAGTGTCGTCCATCTCCTTTTTAGACAGCTTGCAAAGGTCTCTGAAGCCGTCGTCGAAGCGGTATTCCACGCTGCCCTGCGTTATGGGGACGAGTTGCAGTATGGATTTGCCGAGAGTGGTCTTGCCGCAGCCGGACTCGCCCACGAGACCAAGCGTCTCGCCCTTGTACACGTCGAGGCTCACGTCGTCCACGGCCTTCACGTATCCCACGGTTCTTTTCCATATGCCCTTTTTGACCGGGAAATAGGTCTTAGCGTTTCTGACCTTGAGCAATACCTCTTTATTTTCCATCCGCGCTCGCCTCCTGGTAATTAAAGCATCGCGTATAGTGGCTCTTTGTCACCCATTCCTCGCCGGGCATTTCCGTTTCGCATTTGGAGCAGGCGTAATCGCACCGGGGAAAGAACTGGCAGCCTTTGGGCCGGTCGAAGGGATCGGGCGTGGAGCCGCGAATGGGTTCGAGCTTTTGATTCTTGCCCCTCCCAAGCACGGGTATGGACATGAGCAGCGCCCGCGTATAGGGGTGGACGGGATGCTCGAATACGTCCTGCGCCGAGCCGTATTCCACGATATTTCCCATGTACATGACCGCCACGTCGTCCGCCATCTCCGCAACCACGCCCATATTGTGGGTAATCATCATGATGGACATGCCGTGTTCCTCTTTGAGCTTGTTCATAAGTTCAAATATCTGGGCGCTTATGGTCACGTCAAGAGCCGTCGTCGGCTCGTCCGCGATAAGAATCCTGGGTTCGCACGACATTCCCATCGCTATCATAGCCCGCTGGCGCATTCCGCCGGAGAATTGATGGGGATACTCCCCCTCGCGTATCTCAGGGGCGGGTATGCCCATATCGGACAGATCCTCGATGGATTCCCTCTTTAACTCCGCTTTGCCAAGCCCGCTCTTGTGCTCGCTTATCATTTCCCGTATCTGATGGCCTACGGTATATACCGGGTTGAGCGCGGTCATGGGGTCCTGAAAGATTATGGCTATGTCCTTACCCCGAAGGCTACGCATTTCGCGGCCGTTTTTCTCAAGCTGGTCGAGCCTGACGCCCGTGCCGTCTTCCCTGTAATAGGTGATTGAGCCTCCCTCTATGCGGGACAGTTCCGGAAGCAAACGCAAAATGGAATTGGCGGTAACGGACTTGCCGCATCCGGATTCCCCGACGATGCAGAGGGTTTTGCCGCGCTTTATATCGAAGCTCACGCCCCGGAGCACCTTGTTGCACCTTTGATTTGTGTAAAAGCTGACGTGCAGGTCTTTTACGCTGAGCACCACGTCGCCGTCGTTCATGCCGCTAACCTCCTAACCTATCTGCGTGGGATCGCTGGCGTCCCTTAGCCCGTCGCCTATGAAATTGATCGCCAGCACGAACAGTATCAGCATCGCGGCGCAGGGCAGCCACATCCACCAGTATCCCAGCCAGTCGTAGCGGATGCTTCCGGCGTTCGTTATGACGTTGATTATATTGCCCCATGTGGCGATCTCCTGCGGAACGCCGTATCCGAGCACGGACAGGGACGCTTCCTGCAATATGAACATGGCGGTGGAAAGCGTTATATTTACCACGACGGGGCCTACGGTATTGGGAAGCAGGTGCTTGAAGGCGATCTTCGCGTCAGACACCCCGAAAGCCCGCAGCGCCTGCACATACTCCTGCTCCTTGAGCGACAGCACCTTGCTCCTGGCCATGCGGTACATGCTTGGCCATCCCGTAATGACAAAAATGGCTATCATGTTTTGCAGGCTTTGCCCCACAAGCGCCACTATGATTATGATGAGCACCATCTGAGGAAAGGACAGGAAAATGTCTGAAATCTTGAGTATTATATTATCGATAAGTCCGCCCTTGTAGCCCACGAATATGCCCAGCGTCACCCCTATGACGGCGGCGCCAAGCGCGCTTCCGAGGCCGACTATTATGCTTATACGCCCGCCATAGAGCATACGCGCCCAAATGTCGCGCCCCATCTGGTCGGTTCCGAATATATGCCCGGCGCTTGGTGAAAGCATCCTTTCGCGCAGCGAGATGGAAGTGGGCGACCACTGGGTAAACAGCGGCGCGGCAAAGCAGAGCAGGCATATGAGTAAAAACAGCAGCGTTCCGAACACGGCCAGCTTATTGGCCATTATCTTTCTCAGGCTGCGGTTGGTGAACCTGCTCGAGCGCCTGCCGCTCTCCTCGAGCCTTCGTATCTTATCCATTTTACGGTCGAGAGCCGTTTTTTTAATCGCTTTATTCATCATGACAGCTTCACCCTCGGATCCAGCGCGGCGGTCAATATGTCCACCAGCAGCGACGACAGCAACACCAACAGCACCATGAACAGTCCCACCGACATTATTATCGGCGTATTTTGGGTCTTAACCGCGTCGGTAAACCAGCGCCCCACGCCCGGCCACTGGAATATGTTTTCGATTACTATGGAGCCGCTTATAAGCATGGGAAGCCTGAAGCCTATAAGCACCATGACGGGAGTACAGGCCACGCGGAAGCCATGAAACATATTTACCTTCCACTCGGGCAAACCCTTTGCCCTTGCGGTCTTGACATAATCGCAGTTCATGGAATCGAGCATACTCGACCTCGAATAGCGCATAACGCCCGCCGTCATGGAAATGCCAAGCACAAAGGCGGGCAGCAGCAAATGGTGAAGCTCGCTCAGTATGCCGCCCGTACCCCTTTGTCCCACTGGAAACCATTGAAGGTTCAGGCAGAAAAGTATTATACAGAAAACGCCAAACAGAAATTGCGGAATGGCGACACCTATCATGCCCGCCACCGTGAGTATGTTGTCCGCAAGCTTGCCTTTTCTGATGGCGGAAATCACTCCCAGAATTATTCCCAGGATCGTTGAGATTATGAGGGCGGCCAGGGACAGTTCAATTGTGGCGGGGAGTTTTTGCATCATCAGCGTGCCCACGGGCATGTTATTCTGAAGCGAATAGCCAAGATCCCCCGTGCATATGCCCATGAGCCAGTTAAAATAGCGGACGATCATGGGGCCGTCCAAGCCCTTGGCGGCTCTGAACTGCGCCACCTGCTCGGGCGTCATCTCCGCCAGTTGATCCATTGGTATCAAAAAATCTATGACGTCGCCCGGCATAAGTTCGACGCCCGCGTATATCAAAAATGTTATTATCAGAAGCATGGGAATCATGCCTAATAATTTCCGTATTATATAATTGAGCATTCGACCAGTCCCTTCCCGTTAAGGATACCGGATATGTATTATAAATATTACTTGAATGGGGCCGACCGCGGCCGACCCCATTCGACAATTGGCGCAAAAGTCGCGCTATCTCTCGAACATATTGACGAATATATAGCGGGGGAAGGTTACGTTGACCGTCTGGACGGTATAGCCTTCCATATTCAAAAGCTGCTGTATCTGGGCGGAATCCTTGCAAAACGCGTAGTCGATTTGTCCCGCCATGGCGTTGGTTATCAAATTTTCGTCTCCCGCGTCGGTGGAGGGATACATATAGATCTTCTCGATATTGCCGCTTCCCTCGATGAAGTAATCGGCGTTGCGGGCGAGAATGGTGTATTCGCCGAGCCTTACGCTTTCTACCTTGAAAGGTCCCGTGCCGATGGGATTTTGCCAGAAGGTATCGGCGCTGAAGTTTTCGGGCGCTACGTTCTCGAGGCAATGCTCAGGCAGAACCGGCCACTGCGAGAATATTGTAAGGGCGTTGGGTTGGGCGTTGTTGAATTCAAATGTTATGGTATTTCCCTCGACGGTGATGGCCTTGGCGTCGTTTATAACCTCGGTCATGACGGTATTGGCGCCGGGAACGGTGGGATAGTACTCGAACGTCCACTTTACATCCTCGGCGGTGAAAGGCTCGCCGTCGTGCCAGGTGACGCCGTCGCGAATTACGAAGGTTATGGTCTTGCCGTCTTCGGATACCTCGAAGCTCTCGGCCAGCAGTCCGTCGGTGGGCGCAAGGCTCTCGTCGGCGTTAAGCAGCCTGTCGAAAACTATCTCCTGATGCCAGAACAGGGCGGGGTTCGTCGCCGGATGCTCGAGGGCGTTGACGGCGCCGGTATTTGTATACATGGTTTTGTCGTCCCTGTCGATCACCCAGTCGAGTATATTCTTCTGATAGGCGAACTGGTCGTTGCCAACGGCGTTGCCGCTCATGTCGAGGTGATCGGAGGTTACTACCCAGGAGGGTATGTAGAACATGGGGATGACCGTGACCTGCTCGTTCTCATAGAGCTGTATTGCGTCGTAGGCGGCCTTTTGATCTTCCGTTGAAACGGCTACGCGGGCGGTCTCGATGAGGGCGTCGAGCGTTTCGTCGGGCTTTACTGTTGAGTTGTTGGCGGCCGTGCTGTGATGGCGGTTGTAGAACTCGCCAAGCGTCAGCGCGTTGGTTCCGGCGAAGCACAGATCCCAGTCGACGGCGCTTGTCACGCCGTCGGGCGAGGGCGTCCACAACAGAGCCGTCAAATTGTCGGTCAACAGCTGGAATTCCATGTTGACGCCAACGTCTCCCCAAAATGCCTGAATTGCGGTTATGGTGTCAAGGAGGTTGCTGGTATAGTAGACGGCCTGTATGGTATAGCTTCCGTCCCATCCGGCCTGAGACAGAAGATCCCTCGCCTTGTCGGGATCGTAGGAATACTCCGTAAGCCCGTCGGCCTGCCAGTATCCCTCGGGTACGAGCGACTTGTGGGCGGCGGTTACGGTGCCATTCCACAGCGCGTCAACTATGGCGTCCATGTCGATGGCGTACCACAGCGCCTGACGGACGCGAACGTCCTGCAGGGGATTGGGATAGGCCGTTCCGCCCGCCCCCGCGTCGGCAAGCGCGCCAAAAGCGCCCGCGGAAAGAACCAACGTCAGAGCCAGCAGCACAGATAGTAGTTTTTTCATGGTATCCTCCTCAAATAGCGTTATTTCCGCCGTTTTCACGGCGAGAACCCATCACAATAATATGAAAGGATAATCCCGACGATTTTCGGTTTTCAATCGGCGTCGTTTATTTTTTGATTACACCATGATTGACGGCGTGCGGTTTACGAACCGCCTCCCGCCGACCCGGAATCCGCTTCGCAGAATTCATAATCATTATACCATAAACTCAAAATATGTCAATACATTTTGATATTATGGGCATAAGTGCATCGG
>JAUNBY010000454.1 GCA_030526935.1 Clostridia bacterium | reverse complement strand
CGGCCTCCGGTTTCATAGTCAACTTCGGAGTTGAGCACGCCGCTTTTTACCAGATAGTTTAAATATCGCCTCACCGTGACCTTGGACAGCGAGGTTTCGCGGGATATGGACTCGCAGGTATGGCGGGCGTTGCCGCTTTGCCGTATGCAGCCTAAAAGCGTGTTCATCGTCGCCTCCTGCATGCCCTTGGGCAACGCGGAAGTTTCCGGCGTATCCTTTCCTATTATGCGGTCGATTTCGCCCTGACTTAATTCGCGCTTGCCGGTGAACAGCCTGTTCTTCGCCAGGTATTTGGTGATCGCGGCGCTGAATCTCTCCATGGTGAAGGGCTTAATCAGGTAATCCACAATGCCGTAGCGCACCATTTCGTCGATGTGCGCTATGTCGTTGGCGGCGGTAACGACGATGAAGTCCGTGGTGACGCCGCGTTCGCGGGCCTCGCGCACGAGCTGAGTTCCGTTCATGCCCGGCATTGTTATATCCACCACGGCGAGGTTTACGCTGTTCGACAGGAGGTATTCCAGCGCCTGCTTGCCGTTGAAAAAAACGCTGACGATTTCAATTTCATTAAATCGCGAGAGGAAGTGCTGATTGAACAGGGCGACGATAGGGTCGTCCTCGGCGATAATCGCTGTTATCATATTTGCGTTACCTCGGCTTTCTGAATATGATTGAGATGCTCGTGCCTTCGCCTTCTTTGGAGTCAATGGTCATCTCGCCTTCGCGGTTGGCCACAATGCCGCGCACGGACGCCATGCCGTCGCCCCTCCCCCTGCCCTTGGTGGAGAAGCGTCCGCGCGTTATGCGGTTTATAAGCTCCATGCCCATTCCAGGGCCTGTATCGTCTATAGTTATCATAAGGCAATGCTCGTCCTCGTGGATGAAGATCGTGATTTCCTCGTCTTTCTCCTGACCCGTTCCCGCCTGCGAATCGATGGCTTCGATGCTGTTTTCGATGAGATTGCCCAATACCGTGGTCAGCGCGTTTGTCGGTAAAAAGCGGCTGTGTTGGGGCAGGCAGCTGTTCAAGGCCAGGTTTACGTCGATGCCCAGTTCGTGGCCGTGGCTGATTTTGCCCATCAGCAGCGCCGCGATCGTGCGGTTGAGTATCTGCCGCAAAATGACCTCGCTGATCTGCGTCTCCCGCCCTGACAGGTCGGCTATGTACTTCTTCGCCTCGTCTACGGCGTCGATCTGTAAAAAGCCCAGTATAACGTGGAGCTTGTTCATGAATTCGTGCTGGTTGGCCTTCAGCGATTCTATAAAATGGTTCACGCCCGTCAACTGCTGTGCCTGACGGCGCAATTGCGTCTCGTTTCGCAATACGGTAAGGGAGCCTATGCAGCGTTCGCCTGACAATATGGGCAGGCGCTGGCAAATGATGTAGCATCCGTTTGCCTTGATTTCAAAATTGACGGCGCCGCTCACGCCGAGCGATCTGTCGATGTATGACTGCGGGATGAATTTCGTGTACTTTTCCCCCATCGCGTCGTCGCGCGATACGCCCAATAACTTGAGAGCGGCGCGGTTGATGAGGATTATATTGTTGCTCACGTCGGACGCTATGATGCCTTCTTCGAGGGATTCGAACACGTCGTCGCGCTCCGCCAGAATTCTCGCGATCTGCGCCGGTTCATAGCCGAGAAGCGTCTGTTTGATGCGGCCTGATATGAGCATGGAAAGCACTATGCCCATAAGGAGCACTATCGCGGAAAAGCCGACCATGGTGTAGATGATCTGGTTGCGCATGGCGCTAACCGTGCTCATCAGCGCGCTGACCATCACAAAGCCCACCTGCGTTCCCTCATTATCCGTCACCGGATAAAAATACCGCATCTGAAGTCCCAGCGTGCCCGTCGCGATGGAACGATAGTTCTCGCCCTCATATACCCGCGCGTCGTCGCCGCCTACGAATTTTTCGCCGACGCGCGATCTGTTGAGGTGATATACGCGGATTCCCCGCATGTCGGCGACGGTGATAACGTCGATATCCACGTTGCCGCTGATGATGCTGTCCACATAATCGTTGAGATATTCGTCCGGCTCGCGCGAGACCAGCGCGTCGATAACCTTGTTATCGACCGAGAGCATATAGGCAACGCTTTTCAGTTCCGTCCCCAGCATTTCCTGTATCCGGTTCACGCTTATGGTGGCGGATACGACGGTGGTTATGATTATGGAAAAAAGCACTGGTATCATATTGAGCAGCACCAGGCTGAGCGCCAGCGACATTTTGCCCTCTCTTCTCATGGCGTACATCTCCAGACGGCGTTACTTCCTTTATATCATTATAAGCTCTGGAAACCGCAAAATCAACGGTTTTAAACAAAACTTGCGCCGCGATGGTATTCGACTGTTACTATTCACCCTTGTTTTACGAGACTATAGACGTCTTGCGATATTTCCGGGA
>JAUNBY010000453.1 GCA_030526935.1 Clostridia bacterium | reverse complement strand
GCGTTGTTTCGCCTCCACGGGATGAGTCTTGGCCACACAACTGCAAAAGACGGGTTTACGCAGGGCAGTTGCTGTAAAATATCCGATACTTATTGCCTTTCGCGGCGGCGTGTGCTATAATACGGTCTGGCGGTGCGCGAATTTTGTGCGCATTATATGCCCGAGAAAGGTGAGTATCATGAAAGAAAAGATCCATCCCAAGTACGGCAAAGCGGTTGTTCGCTGCGTATGCGGCGAAACGTTCGAGACCGGCTCCGTAAAGAAGGAAATGCGCGTCGACATCTGCTCGAAGTGCCATCCGTTTTTCACCGGCAAGCAAAAGCTCGTCGATTCAGGCGGACGCGTAGACCGCTTCAAGAAGCGTTACGGCATGTAGGATTCGGCGAGAATTCGCGCCGGATTATGCACAGGTGACATGAAAATGCAGATCAGGCGTAAGCCTGGTCTGATTTTCTTTCGGTGATGCTGGTTATATATAGAAGATGTATAAATGCACGAAATTGGAGGAATTGCGATAAATGGCGAATAAATGGCAGAAATTCAAAGACTGGTTTTTGGGCAACCAGCCGGACGGACGCGTATCGGTTGGCGGTCAGGCGGTAATGGAGGGCGTCATGATGCAAGGCCCCAATATAACCGCCATCGCCGTAAGGCAGCCCAATGGGAAAATCGTCTACAAAACCCGCAAAACCGCTAAACCCGGCAAGAAATATCCGTTTCTCAAATGGCCTTTGATAAGGGGCGTCGTTTCCTTCGTCATGTCGCTCGTGGTCGGCATGAAGATACTCACGCAGTCCGCCGAGATGGCCGGAGAGCAGGCCGAGGAGCCGAGCAAGTTCGAAAAAAAGGTCGCGGCGATGCTTCACATGAAGGTCGACGACGTCATGATAATGTTCGCGGTAATATTGGCCGTAATACTGTCCATAGGCCTTTTCTTCGCTCTGCCGACGGCCATAGAGTCTTTTTTGAAGCGGTTTATTTCCGACAGGTTCACGCTCAATCTGCTGGGCGGTCTTGTGAGGATAACGGTTTTCCTGCTCTACGTGTTTCTCTGCTCGCGCCTTAAGGAGATACGCCGCGTGTTCCAGTATCACGGAGCCGAGCATAAGTCGATATTCTGCTTCGAGGCGGGCGAGGAACTGACCGTGGAAAACGCGAGAAAATTCGGCAGACTCCATCCTCGCTGCGGAACGAGCTTCCTGATGATCGTCATGGTCATATCCATATTGATATTTATGATATTCGGAAGCGATTCGAGCAATGTCTTCGCCCGCCTTGGAAGCAGGCTGGCGCTTCTTCCGCTGGTCGCGGGCGTGTCCTATGAGATACTCAAGGGTCTGGCATACGCCGAGGATAAGCCCATCGTAAAGGCGCTCAAATGGCCGGGACTCATGGTTCAGAAGATAACCACCGCCGAGCCGGATGACAAGATGCTCGAAGTGGCGCTGGTATCCCTCAAGGTGGCGTTGGAAATGCGCGATCCTCTCCCCGCCGAGTATTACGAGAAACCCGATGAGGCAAAGGCGGACGCCAGCGACGCGGCGGCTATAGACGCTCATGGCGAAGCGGACGCCGCCGCCGATAAGGCCGATGCCATCGGCGCGTGAAAGCGCGGGAATGGTTGAAAAACGCCGCCCTCGCGCTTGGCGAAGGCGGCGTTGAAGACTGTGCGCTCGAGGCCCGGATTTTTCTCGCGGACGAGCTTCAAATGCCCCTGAGCCGCCTGTTCGCGGCTTACGACGTCGAGCTTTCAGAAACCCGAAAAGAAGCGCTCGACGCCCTTTTGCGCCTGCGCCTCGAGGGGGAGCCCCTTCAATACATACAGGGCAGGGCGTATTTCATGGGGCATGAGTTTATCGTAGACAGGCGCGTTCTGATACCCAGACAGGATACCGAGCTTTTGTGCGAACTGGCGATAGACCGCATAGGGGACGCGCCAGCGCGCGTCGCCGATATATGCACGGGCTGCGGCGCTATCGCCATATCCATAGCGCTCAAATGCCCCAACGCCCGCGTGTTCGCCTCCGACATATCGCCCGACGCCCTCATTGTCGCCCGCGAAAACGCGCTGAGGCTGAATGCCCCTGTGGAATTTGCGCGCGGGGACTTTCTCTCGGCCTTTGAAGACGCGTTCGACCTGATAGTCTGCAACCCGCCCTATTTGTCGGCGTGGGACATGAAAAACCTTCAAAAAGAGGTAACGTTCGAACCGGCGCTGGCGCTTTACGGCGGAGAGGACGGGCTTGATTTCTACAAAAGGGCGCTCGTTGAGGTTCCGCCGCGGCTAAAGGTGGGTGGAATGGCGCTTTTCGAGGTGGGCATGGGGCAGGCGAGAGTCATACACGATTTCGCAGGTTCAATGGATATAAGGACTTATAAAGATTTAAACGGAATAGAGCGTATAATAGAATTTG